>CAZMJQ010000108.1:0-8083 GCA_964566475.1 uncultured Propylenella sp.
TGCATAGGCATCGCACAGCCCGACGTGACACGCTCGGGAGGCATCACCGAGACTCGCAAGATCGCATCGTTGGCACGCGCGTTTCATATCGCCTACGGACCGCATGTCGGTTTCTCGGGCGCCATCTGTGCGGCGGCGAGCCTGCATCTTGGAGCCTCGGCGACGAATTTTGACAGCTACGAATGCATGATCTTCGCCAGCCCCCTGAGAGACGAGCTGACGACAGAGCCGGTCGCGTCGCGCGCATCGCTGATCGATGGCTGCCTGGCGCTGCCGAAGGGCCCGGGGCTCGGCATCACGATTGACGAGAGCGCCCTGGAGCGGTTCCGGGCCGATTGAGCAGCTTGGCGGCAAGGCTGGCCGTGGGTGTTTCGCAAGGGAAGATATCCCCTCCGATGGAGAGCGTTCATGAATGAAGACAAGGCCCTCTGGGCGACCTGGTACGATGTGGAGGATGATCGCAGGGCGGAGTATCTCGATTGGCTTCATTCCGAGTACCTTCCGGCATTGAAGAAGCAGCCCGGCTTTCTTTGGGTTGCGCATTATGCCGATCAGGGCGGAGGCGTGCCGATGAGCGAATCGGGGAAGCCGCTGCTGAGCTTCTCCGGGGATGAGATGGCGACGGGCTCGCAATACGCCCTCGCGGTGGGGGCCTCGGCGACGCGCGACTTTCTCGATCCCTCCGTGCTCGATCTGGAGCGGCAATGGGACGAGGCCTCGGGCGGCAAGCTGTCGCTTCGCAATGGGGTGCGCGCCGGTATCTTCCTGGAATCCGTGCGCGTTCACGGGCCGGCCTGCCCTGCGGGCGGATACGGCCTGACGCCTGCGTCCGCGGTGATGCTCGGCAGCTTCCGGATGCCGACGCCCGAGCAGGAGTTCGAGCTCGGCACATGGTACCTCAAGGTCCGCTTGCCGTTCATGGAAGAGACACCCGGATGCATTCGCGTGCGGATATACGCGGGCGTCGCGGGCTGGGCGAAATACGCAGCGTTCTACGAGTTCGAGAGCCACGAAGACCGCAAGCGCTGGAAAGCGCTGAACGAGAAGACCGTGCGCGATCCGAGCCACTGGACGCATCGTGTCATCGGGTCGACACAGCACGCTCCGGGCTCCCCGACCGTCGGCTCAAGGACCTGGCCTGCGCCGGAGGAATCACCGCCTGTCTGAGGATTGGTGCCCAATCGGAGGTTTTGAACACCAACGGTTTGCAAAACAACCCGTCGCGTGTCATCCTTGATGAAAGGTGACGCGTCCGAGAATGCGGACGCCCGTTCGTTTCGAGCACGTGCGATGCAGGGAGGATAATAGTATGACAAGTCGACTAGCTGGAATCGCTGCAGCGGTCCTGATTGCCATCGGTGCGACAGGCGCGGCAGCACAGGATTCGGACTTCCCGAACAAGCCCGTCCGCATGCTGGTACCGTACGGTCCGGGTAGCGGGCCGGATGTCGTCGGCCGCATCGTTGCAGAAACGATGCGCGAGATAACCGGACAGACATTCGTCGTGGAGAACAAGGTCGGAGCCGGCGGAATTGTCTGCCTGGAGGAGACCTATAACGCCGACCCGGACGGCTATACGCTGATGGTCGGGACGCTGAGCTCCGTCGCGCTCGTGCCGGCGACCCGCCCCTCGCAGGTTCCCTTCGACGTGCGGGAGGGGCTGATTGCCGTCACCAAACTGACGGAGGCGCCCACTGCCTTGTGGGTTACTACCGCGAATTTCGACGTGAGCACGGTTGATGAGCTGATCGACGAAATGGCGGGCAAGCGGTTTCTCTTCACCTCCGGCGGCGTCGGCACGTACAACCACATCGACATGGAGGTCTTTCTGGCTGCGGCCGGAATCGAGCCGGCGCATGTTCCCGCGAATAATTCGCAGGAATCCGCCGCGCTGATCGCGGCGGGCGACGTGCAGGGCCAGATGTGGACGATCGCGACAGGCATGCCGCTGGCATCGGACGGGCGTATCCGGCCGCTTGCGGTTTCCGGCTCGGAGCGCTCCGCGCTCCTGCCCGATGTTCCCACGTTCGACGAGGCGGGCTACCCCGACACAGGCCGCAGTCTGTGGCAGGGCATCTTCGCGCCGAAGGGAACGCCGGACGAGGTGGTCGACCGGCTGTTCGACCTCTTCCAGCAGGCGATGAAGGACGAGGCGACGCGTGAAAGGCTGATCAATGCCGGGCTGGTCCCCGCCGAGAGTGCGTCGCGCGAGGAGTTCGATCAGTTCCACGCCGCTGAGGTCGAGCGCTTCAAGTCGGCCGTGGACGAGTTCAATCTCGAGTTCGAGTAGCCTCCTGGAATCTGAGCGGACTCGCCGAGGCGGGTCCGCTCGACGCAGCGCGCGTGGGTCAGCGCACGTCCCTCACCATTGTGGCTCCAGCGGGCGGCAGCCTTGCTTGCGGACTGGTCCGGCTTGGGCGAGCGGCCACTTGTCTCGGCGTGAGCGAGCATGAAGCGAAGCGAGAACCGAATCCTCACCACGCACACTGGCAGCCTTCCCCGGCCTCCCGAGTTGACGCGTCTTTACGCACTTGCCTCCACCGGCGAGCCGATCGATGAGGCCGAATTGAAGGCGCGGGCGCGCGCTGCGGTCGATGACGCGATCGCCCGGCAGATCGATGCAGGCCTCGACATCGTCAACGATGGCGAGCAGACGCGCGAAGCGTTCTTCCTTTATGTCCGCAACCGGGTCAGTGGGCTTGGCGGCACGTGGGACCGGCCGGTGCAAGCCGACGTAGACCGCTACCCGGTCTTCCGCCAGCGTTATCGCGACGCCAATGCAGGCAGGGTTGCAGTGACGGCACGCGACGGCGTGCCCAAGGCCGTCGGTCCGGTGCACTACCTGTCGAACGATGCCGTCAACGCCGAATGCGAAGGGTTCCGTCATGCGCTGAAGCGGCACGAGGGCAAGTTCGCCGAAGCCTTCATGACTGCGCCGTCGCCCGGGATTCTCGCGACGTCCATCCTCAACGAGCACTACGATTCGATGGACGAGTACCTTGCGGCGCTGGGGGCGGCCTTGAAGAACGAGTATGACGCGATTGCCGGGCATGGCTTCCTGCTGCAGATCGACGGGCCCGATCTCGGTCTCGAGCGGCACGTGACGTTCGCGAAGCAGCCATTGAAGGATTTCCTCCGTTTCGCCGAGCAGGTGGTGGCAACGATCAACAACGTGCTCTCGGATATCCCGCGCGACCGTGTCCGCATGCATGTGTGCTGGGGGAACGGCGAGACGCCGCATGATTGCGACGTGCCGCTTCGCGAGATACTCCCGGCCCTTAGGGACGCCAATGTCGGCGCGTTCGTCCTGCCGTTCGCGAACGGCCGCCACGCTTGGGAGTATCGCTGCCTCGCCGACTTTCCGCTTGCCGAGGATCAGGTGATCGTCGCCGGGGTCATCGACACCTTGACCAATATCGTCGAACATCCGGAGACGGTGGCCGACCGGCTGGTGCGCATCGCCGAGGCGGTCGGCGATCCGCGGCGTGTGATTGCCGGCACGGACTGCGGCTTCGACACCTCGGCGGGCGCCGGACGCGTTGCCTCGGACGTCGTCTGGGCAAAGCTTGCCTCGCTGGCGGAGGGAGCGCGGCTGGCGTCGGACCGACTGTTCGGGCACTAAGCACACAGAGGGCGCCGGCCGATTGGGGCAGGGAACATTACGGCGATGAAGGTTCTGGGAATAGGAGGATACGACTGGCTCACGGGCGGCATCGTGACCGCGATCGGGGCCTTCGTGGTGGCGAAGTCGCTGACCTACCAGGTCGGATCTGCCTCCCACATGGGGCCGGGCTACTTTCCCCTGGTCTCAGGCATCCTGGTGATCGTCTTTGGACTGGCGATCGTCTTCGTCGAAGGGCGGAGAGCCGTCGAAGGCGTGCAGGTTCAGCCGCAGTTCCGCGCGCTGGTGTTCATTTCCCTCGGCTTGGCCAGCTTCGCCGCGCTGATCGAGCGCGCGGGCCTCGTGCCGGCGGTCATGGCAACGACGATCCTCTGCTGTCTGGCGAACAAGAGCATCCGGACGCTTGCTGCCGTGGTGCTTGCCGTCGTTGCGTCCGTGCTCACGTCGGTTATTTTCGTCTGGGGCCTGCGAATGCCGATGGACCTGTTCGAATGGGGGTAGGATACAGCATCCGGCGCGTAATGCGCCGGCGCGATGGCCCCGAGGGCTACGCCACGCCGTGACGGCGTGGCGTGACGGATTCTGAGGGCTTAATGGAGCTTCTCAACAACCTGATACTGGGAGCCGGCGTCGCGCTCTCTTTCTGGGGGCTCTTCTACTGCCTGATCGGCGTCTCGTTCGGAACGCTGATAGGCGTTCTTCCCGGCGTGGGACCGCTTGCCGTCGTTTCGCTCCTTCTGCCGATCACCTTCAATGTCGATCCGACCTACTCGATCATCATGCTCGGGGGGATCTATTACGGCGCGGCATACGGCGGCTCCATCACCTCGATCCTCCTGAACCTTCCCGGGACCACCAACACGGCCGTCACCTGCATCGACGGCTACCCGATGACGAGACAGGGCCGTGCCGGCGTGGCGCTGTTCATCACCACCGTCGCGTCATTCGTCGGCAGCATCTTCGGCTTGATACTCCTGATCGGCTTCGCGCCGGAGCTAGCCGACTTCGCGCTGCTCTTCGGTCCCTGGGAGTACTTCTCGCTGATGGTGCTCGGCCTCGTCGCGGCGACGTCGATCTCCTCGGGAGGGCCGTTCCGGAGCCTGGCTTCCGTCACGATCGGGATACTCTTCGGGCTCGTCGGCACCGACATCTATGTGGGGGTCCAACGCTTCAC
This sequence comes from uncultured Propylenella sp., assembly GCA_964566475.1. Taxonomy (GTDB): domain Bacteria; phylum Pseudomonadota; class Alphaproteobacteria; order Rhizobiales; family Afifellaceae; genus DASWJZ01. The sequence continues at coordinate 4,797 of CAZMJQ010000108.1, forward strand.
GTTCGGCGCGCTCGGCCTTTTCGACGGTTTCAACGTCGCGGTCATCGCGATGGGGCTGTTCGGCGTGCGCGAGGTCATCAGCGAAGCTTCCATCCTCGACCGGCCGAAGCTCCAGACCAGCCGCATCTCCTACCGATCGATGATCCCGACACGCGAGGACATCTCGCGCTCCTGGAAGTCGATGCTTCGCGGGACCGGGATCGGCGCGGCGATCGGCATCATGCCCGGCGCCGGCAGCACGCTGGCCTCGTTCCTGTCCTACACCGTCGAGAAGAAGAGCTCGGGGCGGCAGGAGGAGTTCGGGAAGGGCGCGATCGAGGGCGTGGCCGGCCCGGAGGCCGCCAACAACGCCGCCGTCCAGACCGCCTTCATCCCCACGCTTGCGCTTGGGATACCGGGCGATGCGGTCATGGCGCTGATGCTCGCCGCGCTTACCATCCACGGAATCGTGCCGGGGCCGACGCTCTTCACTCAGCATCAGGAGCTGTTCTGGGGCGTGGTGATCAGCTTTCTGGTGGGCAACATCCTCCTCGTGATCCTGAACCTGCCGTTGATCGGCATCTGGCTGCGCGTCCTGTCGGTCCCTTATCAGTACCTCTATCCGCTGATCATCGTGTTCGTCGCGATCGGCGTCTACAGCATCCGGGGCTCGACCTTCGACGTGTACATGGCGATGATGTTCGGCGCCGTTGGCTACATCTTCTTCCTGCTCCAGATCGAGGCGGCCCCGCTCATCCTCGGGTTCGTGCTTGGACCGCTCATGGAGCATCAGCTCCGTAGGGCGATGGTGATCTCAGCCGGCGACTGGTCCTCCTTCCTCGCGCGCCCGATGAGCGCGGTGCTGGTGGTATGCACGGTCTCCCTGCTGGCATGGATGACGGTGAGCACATTGATGAAGGCAAGGCGGCAACGGCGTGGCGCGGTCGGGGCAGATTAGCCCGCGATCCACGTCTGACCGAGCAAGCCAGTTCTCCTATGGTGCCGATCCCGGACGAGAGGGCGCCGAAGATTTGCTCAATCGGGATATTCGTGAAGGCATTGGACCGGCTTAATTCATTGGAGGTTCTTTCCGAGTGCTGAGCGACCGCGGCCCCGTGAGGCGCCAGTGTCTGTCGGCGACCCGGCGGGTGCAGCGCCTGCTAGCGGGCAGCGCCGCGCGGCGACAGCGTTCGGCCATGCCACAATGAACTCCTCGCGCCCAAGCGTGAGGATCACCTGCCGCCGGCAGACGCCCTTCAGAAGTAGGGCGATCAGTTGCAGCACCAAAGCATCGGAATCGTTTCGCAATCGATCTGCTGTAGCCGCTCGACGAGAGCGTCGAACTCCTGGGAAAGGTCAAATCCCTTCGCTTCGTCATTAGGTCTTGGCGACCATAATCTCGAAGACGCTGAAATCTCAAAGACGCTGAGCGGTTTTCCGCCGACATTGATGCGCGTGAAGATTTCGGTGGCGACTTCGATGGCAACGCCCTGCACTTCGATGATCGGGAACTGGTATCTTCGATCCGGGTCCTGTATCCCCCTTTGGTCGCGTCCCCGGTGATGGTGGAGCTCGGCGGTAGCGGAGCCGCTCGCGAGCGCGCCCCATAGCGCCGTAGCGAGCGAGCGGCGGTCATCGACGTTCCCGGTAGGGTCGGGTTGCTCTCTCGCTAATTCGTGGTTCGGCTGAGGATCTTTGGTCGGAGCGACTGGATTCGAACCAGCGACCCCTTGACCCCCAGTCAAGTGCGCTACCAAGCTGCGCCACGCTCCGACCGCGGCGGACTATAGGGACACCGCTCCGGCTCTTCAATGCCGCTGCTGTCGCGGATGCCGCGGCTTACACGCCAAGCGGCGCGCCTTGCGAGGCCACCCCCGCCCGCCCGCCCGTCAGTAGGCGTTCTCCGTGCTCAGCAGCCTGAACGGCGTGAGCGCGAGGATGTAGAGGTCGAAGACCACCGACCAGTTCTCGATGTAGTAGAGGTCGTGCTCGACGCGGCGCTCCAGCTTCTCCTGCGTGTCGGTCTCGCCGCGCCAGCCGCTGACCTGCGCCCAGCCGGTGATGCCGGGCTTGACGCGGTGGCGCGCGAAATAGCCGTCGACCACCTGCTCGTAGAGGCGGTCGGCGGCCTTGGCCTGGAGCGCGTGCGGCCGCGGGCCGACCAGCGAGAGGTTGCCCTTCAGCGCCACGTTGACGAGTTGCGGCAGCTCGTCGAGGCTGGTCTTGCGGATGAAGCGGCCGACGCGGGTGATGCGCGGATCGTCGCGCGTGGCGAGCTTCGCCGCGTTCGCGTCGGTCTGGTCGACGAACATGGAGCGGAACTTGTAGACCTCGATCAGCTCGTTGTTGAAGCCGTAGCGCTTCTGCTTGAACAGAGCGGGCCCGCGGCTGTCGAGCTTCACCGCGAGCGCCACCGCCAGCATGACGGGCGCGAAGAGGAGGAGGAGAAGCGAGCCGACGACCCGGTCGAAGCAGGCCTTGGCGACATAGTCCCAGTCGGCGATCGGCTTGTCGAAGAGGTCGAGGAAGGGGACCGCGCCGACATAGGAGTAGGAGCGCGGGCGGAAGCGCAGCCGCGTGGCGCGCGCCGAGAGGCGGATGTCGACCGGCAGCACCCAGAGCGTCTTCAACAGCTCCACCAGACGCTGCTCGGCGGCCATCGGCAACGCCACGATCAGCATGTCGATCTCCGCCTGGCGGCCGAACTCCAGCAACTCGTCGATGCGGCCGAGCCTGGGCAGGCCCTCCTTCATCGCCGGCACCCGCGAGGCTTCCCGGTCGTCGAAGATACCGCAGATGCGAATGTCGTTAGACGGCTCCTCGCGTAGCGCGCGGATAAGCTCCACCGCCTCCGGCCCTCCGCCGACCAGCACGGCGCGCCGCTCCAGCACGCCGCTCTGCGTCCAGGCCGCAACGAAGCGGCCGATCAGGAGCCTGAGGACCGTGAGCACGATGAGGCCCGTCAGGAACCAGCTGCCGAGCCACACGCGCGAGAACTCGTCGCCCATCTTCAGGAAGAAGACGACGACGCCGAACACGCCGAAGACGGCGGTCCAGATGCCGGCGCTGCGGCCGATCTTGACCACCAGCCGGGTGCGGTAGTCTCCCACCGAGTAGCCGTTGAGCGCGCCGACCAGGAGGACTGTCGCGGTCGGCAGCAGGATCGTCGCCAGCGCATATCCGAAGCCGGCCGTCTCGGAGCGCGGCACGTAGACCCAGGCGATAGCCGCGCTGGCAAGGACGAGGCCGGCAAAATCGGCGATTCGCGCCAGGCCCGCCAGGATGCCGGGCGTGATGAAGCGGTGCTT
>CAZMJQ010000109.1:0-3807 GCA_964566475.1 uncultured Propylenella sp.
ATCATGTGCGCCGAAAGCAGCGCCGCCACCATCGTCGCCGAGGTGAACGCCTGCTCGTGGACAAGCGCGCGGATCTCCAGCGGCAGCCCGTATACGAGGTCCGCCGCCGCCGCAGAGGACATCGGCGCGGAGAGGGCGGCGAGCTGGTCGGGAACCGCCACCATGAGCACCGCGCGGGCAGCCTCCGGCAGCGCCCCGGCCGCGACCAGATCGACGAGCTGCGACTGAAGGATCAGCTGGTTGAGCGCCGGGGCCGACAGGGTGGCGAGCACGATGTAGGCGGCGGTCACGGGCAGCCCCATACCCAGCACGAGGGAGGCGAGGCCGACGAGCACCACCGCGATCAAGAGCGAGCCGCCGGCCCAGCGGGTGATCATGAGCGAGAAGGTGTTGCCGATCCCCGCCGTCGTGATGACGTTCACGATCAGCCCGACGGCGCACAGCAGGACGGCGGTCATGATCATGTTGCGCGCGCCGAGCTCCAGCGCCGAAATGACGGCCTTCGGCCCCATGCGGTTCGGCGTCAGCCACGACGCCACCACGCAGGCGATGATCGCGTAACCGGCCGAGTAGGTCGGCGTGTAGCCGACGGCAAGCAGCGTGATCAGCAGTCCCACCGGAACGATGAACGACGGACCGCCGCGGCGGAACACCTCGCGTAGCGGCGGCGCGTCCTCCTGGTCGAGGGCGACGGCCTGCGACCGTTTCGCCTCGATGCGCACGAAATAGCCCACCGTCAGGAAGTAGAGGACGGCCGGCAGGATGCTTACCGCCACGATGGTCGTGTACGGAATCTGCGTGAACGACGCCATGACGAACGCCCCGGCCCCCATGATCGGCGGCATGAGCTGCCCGCCGGTGGACGCCGCGGCCTCCACGCCCGCGGCGTAATGGGGCGAGAAGCCGGCGCGCTTCATGAGCGGGATGGTGATGACGCCGGTGGAGGCGGTATTGGCGACCGCCGATCCGGAGATCGTGCCCGTGAGGGCGCTCGCGAGGACCGCCACGAAGCCGGGGCCGCCCACGATCCGCCCCGCGATCGCGCGGGACAGGTCGACGATGAACTCGCCGGCGCCGGAGCGCAGCAGGAACGCGCCGAACAGGATGAACATGAACACGAAAGTCGAGGATATCCCGGCAATCAGGCCGAGAAGCGCGTCGTCGCCGTAGATGGAGCGGAACATCAGCGTCTGCAGCGACAGCCCGCCGAAGCGGAACACGCCGCCGATCAGGTCGCCCCACCACGAGATGTAGGTGAGAGCAAGGACGATAAGCGCCGGGATGATCCATCCGGTGGTCCGGCGCGTGAACTCTATGGCGCCGAGGATGCAGATGGCGCCGGCCGCCCAGTCGAGGGGCGCCAGCCGGACTCCGCGGGCGTAGATGGCGTTCTCGGCGTTGAGGACGTAGACCGCCGCCGCCGCGACGAGGACGCCGAATCCGATGTCGGCGGCGCGCGCCGGCCAGAGCCTTGCCCACGGCCTGGAGGAAACCGGGTAGACGAGCGCGCACAGGAGCGCGAAGCCGGCGAAATGCAGCCCGTTCTGGGTCAGCGTCGCCACGCGGCCGAACGTGTTCATCCAGATGTGCCCGACCGACACGATCACCGCGATCAGGAGGATCGCGACGCCAAGGCGGGCTCGCGGCCAGTCGAAGGCCTCGCCGGCCGGGCCGCCGGCCGCTGGGGATGCTGGCTCGGCTGTCTGGCTCTGCATGGCAGGAAAAGAGGCCGGCGGCGGCCGGCCCCTCTATGCCGTCATCCGACCTGCCGCATTATTGCGAGGCGAGCAGGCGCTCGGGGATGTCGATCCCGACCTCCTGATAGTAGCGCGCCGCGCCGGGATGCAGCCGAAGCGGCAGGCCGGCGATCGCCGCATCGATCGACATCACGTTCGTCGCGGCGTGGATGGCGTTGAGGAAGGGGAGGTTCTCGTAGATCGCTTTGGTGATCTGGTAGACGGCCTCCTCGTCCACATCGTCGCGTACCGCAAGGAAGTTCGGCTGCGCGACGGTGTTCACGTCCTCGTCCTGGCCGGGATAGGTGCCCGCCGGGATGAGATAGGGGGTCCAGAGATCCCTGCCGTCGTCCGCCTGCGCGGCCTGTTCCTCGGTGAAGCTGAGGATCGACGCGCCTCCCGGCATCGCGGACATCAGCTGCGTGATTGCGCCGACCGGGACCCCGGCAGGGGCGCCCAGGCCGGCGACCTGGCCGTCCTGCATAGCGGCGGCGCTCGGTCCGTAGCCGCCATAGAAGAGGTCGTAGTCCTCTTCGATATTGACGCCGAACGGCTCCAGGAGCACCGCGTTCGACTCGATCGTGCCGGAGTTCTGTGCCCCGAGCGCCATGGTCTCGCCTTTTGCCGCGACGAAATCGGTGATTGTGCCGGTATCGACATGATCGGAGGCAAGCACGAAATGCTCGACGTTCTGCCAGAGCATGGTGACGGAGCGCAGATGCTCCTGCGGCCCGTCCGCCTCGACCGGCCCGGTCCCGGTGGCGGCGTAGTAGCCGAAGAGGCCTTGCAGAATGGCGAACTGGGCTTCGTCGTCGCGCAGCAGCTTCACGTTCTCGCCCGAGCCCGCCGAGGAGATGGCGGACATGCCGAGGCCGCTGCCCGGCTCCAGCTTCACCTTGGTGAGCGTGGCGATGGCGACGCCGACCGGGTAGTAGGTGCCGCCGGTGGAAGCGGTCGCGAGGATGTAGTTCCGGGCATCCTGCGCCTGCGCGGCGTGGGGGGCGAAGCCGGTTGCGAGCGCGACGGCCCCGGCGGCGAGCATGGTTCTGGGCTTGTGCAACATTCTACGTCCTCCCGAGGTTGAGCAATATCTCTCAAGGCCGGCCGTTCCCGGCCTGCCCGCTATGTGCAATCCGCCTCGAAGGGCGGTTCCGCCGACAATGTTAGATGACGGTTCCGGTTGAGGCTACCCGAAGCGGGCGCCTGGCGCCGGAGCGCCGACCGAGCTCGCTGCGGCGCTAGCCCCGAACCTTTTCCTCGGCCGGCGCCGTGGCCGTCTCGGCGGGCTTCTGGTCGATGACTTTGGTGTCGTCGTCCTCCGCCATGCCCTTCTTGAAGCTCTTGATGCCGTTGGCCAGGTCGCCCATCAGCGCGGAAACCTTGCCCTTGCCGAACAGGAGCACGATGAGCCCGACGATGATGGCGATCTTCCAGATGCTAAGACCTAACACGTAATCCTCCAGCGTCGCGGCCGCGTGCCTCCGCGGGGAAGCTCGAGACCGATCAGACTTCGTTTGGAGCATCCTAGCACTGTTTTTGCTCCGGGTTCGACCCCCGCGGCAGCGTGACTGCGGTCAGCCGCTTGCGCCGGGCAGTCTCGGGCTCTAGCTTCAAGCCGTCTCAACGGGGTGCCCCAGGGGCTGAGAGGCGGAGATCTCCGCCGACCCGTCGAACCTGATCCGGATCATGCCGGCGGAGGGATTGAGATCGTGGCCTCCTCGCAAGCGCTCCCCCTCAAGACCGTGCGGCTCCGGATCGCCGATCGATGCCGGAAGGAGAGCGAAGAATGTTCCGACTGATTCCGCCCGCCGCATGCGCATTCGCGCTCGCCGGCGCACTGGCGCTCGCGCCCGCTGAGGCGCAGGACGAAAAGCCGACTCTAACCGTCTACACATACAGCTCCTTCTCGGGCGAATACGGTCCCGGCGGGACCATCAAGGAGCGCTTCGAGGCCGAGTGCGGCTGCGCGCTCGAATGGGTGGCGACCGACGACGCGGGGACACTCCTGTCGCGCCTGAAGCTGGAAGGCGAGGGGACGAACGCCGACGTTGTCCTGGGCCTCGACACGAAC
>CAZMJQ010000110.1:0-5748 GCA_964566475.1 uncultured Propylenella sp.
GCGTCGTGAGCAGCGGTTCACGTACGCGATCCTCCGCCGCATCGCCGGCGCGCGTCATCAGACCTCGATCCCCATGTAGATCTCGCGCACCTTCGGCGAATCCATGATCGCCCTCGGCTCGCCCACCGCAATCACCTCGCCGAAGTCGAGGACGACGAGCCGGCTGACCACGGCGATCAAAGCATGCACAATATGCTCGATCCACACGATGGTGGTTCCGGCGGCGCGGATATCTTTGATGGTGGCGACGAGCGCGTTGCACTCCGCCTCGGTCAGGCCGCCGGCGATTTCGTCGAGCAGCAGGATGCGCGGCTCCGTGGCGAGCGCCCGGGCCAGCTCCAGCTGCTTGCGCTGCAAGAGGGTGAGCGAGCCCGCGCGGCGGTTGGCGAGGCCGATGAGCCCGGCGCGCTCCAGCACGGCCGCGGCGCCATCGGCGGCCTCCCGCTCGCTCTTGCGCCGAGCGGCGGTTGCCGCGACGAGCAGGTTCTCGAACACCGTCAGGTTCTCGAACGGCTGGGGAATCTGGAACGAGCGGCCGATGCCGGCGCGGCAGCGCGTCTGCGGCGAGTCGCGGGTGATGTCGCGCCCGTCAAGGTTGACGCGGCCGGCATCGGCGGACTGCACGCCGGTAATCAGATTGAACAGCGTCGACTTGCCGGCGCCGTTCGGCCCGATGATTCCGAGCGCCTCGCCCTCGGGCACGTCGAGGCTGACGGACTTGACGGCCTTGAGCGAGCCGAACGACTTGGAGACAGCTTCGACGGACAGGAGCACACCGCAAACCTCGGTTGGAGCCGGCGGCTGGCGCCGGCTCCCATCGCGATCTTACCGCGTCAGGCGATCGGCTCCATGGTGCCGCCGGTCGGGATGTTCGGCGCCGTCTGGTTGTCGACGATGACGATGTCGTACTTGCCGTCGCCGACAAGCCGCCACTGGCCGCCCACCAGCGGCGTCTTGGTGACGTTCTTCTGGGCGAACGGCGGCAGGCCCTCGCCGTTCCACTGAATCTTGCCGACCACGCTGTCGAGGTTGGTGCTGGCGATGGCCGCAACCACGCTCTCGGGGTCGTCGATGTTCTCGGTGCGGCCGAGCACGTCGACCACCATTTCGAACAGCGAATGGATGAAGCCGATCGGCTGCGTCCATTGCTGCCCGGTCGCCTCTGTGAAGGCGTCCGCGACCTCCTGCGCCGTCTGTCCGGTAAGCGAGGAGGTGAAGGGATGGCTCGGCGACCACCACACCTCCGAGGAGAGGTTGTGGCCCTGGTCGCCCAGCGCCTCCACCGAGGAGGGGAAGAGAATCGCCTTGCCGACCGAGCAGGCCTTCGGCTTGTAGCCCTGCTGCAGCGCCTGGTTCCAGAAGGTGGTGAAGTCGGGCGGCAGCACCACGCCGGTGACGATCTCGCAGTCCGCCTCCTTGAAGGCGTTGATCTGCGCGGTGAAGTCGTCGGTGAGATTCTGGTAGCGGCCCGGATCGGTCAGCACGAAGCCCTGCTCGGCGATCGAGGGCGGCAGGCCGACGTTCGGGTCGCCCCAGGCATTGCCGTCCGCGTCGTTGGGGAACAGCCCGCCGACGTTCATGTTGGTGTCGAGCTGGTTCCACATGTTGGTGAAGACGGCGATGACGTCTTCCAGCCCCCAGAAGAAGTGGTAGGTCCACTGGAACGGCTGCCATGAGCCCGGGTCGTTCGGGTTGCCCTGACGTCCGATGAAATAGGGCTGCCACGGGCAGTTGTTGGAGATGCAGGGGACCTCCTCGATCTCGCACTGGGTGGAGACGGGGTTCACCGTTTCCGGCGTGTTGGCGACGAGCATCAGGTCGATCTCGTCCTCCACGATCAGCTGGCTCGCGACCTCCGCCGCACGGTTCGGATTGGACTGGCTGTCCTTGACGATGATCTCGATCGGATGGCTGGAGCCGCCGACATCCACCATGCCGCCGGTCGTGTCCTGGAACGCCCTCAGTGTGAAGTCGTCGGCCGCCGCGAAGGGGGCGAGCGGCCCGGTCTGCGGCGTGACGAAGCCGACCTTTATCGTGCGCGCCTGCGCCCGCACGGCCGGCGCGAAGAGCGGCGTGACGGCGGCTGCCGCCCCGGCCGCGGCCGTCGTCTTCACAAAGGTACGGCGGTCGATCCTGCTGCCTCTGATCCTCATGGCGTCCCCTCCCAGGTGACTTTGTTGCCATGTGCGCCGGAGGCTGCGGATGAAGCCTCGGAGCCCTCGCCCCGTTGCTCACGCCCCCGTGCCTTGACGCACTTCGCCCTGCTGTTCGATAATCGAACAGACGTTCGTATATCGGGAATTCTCGGGCAGAGTCCTTGTGGTGTCAACGGAGACTTCACGCATCGCGGCGAAGCGGAAGCAGCCTTCCACCGGCCTCGTGACGGACGCAGGTGGCGGCCCAGTCGAAGCCGCGAAAGACCGCGAGTTCATGACCACGCTCGCCAAGGGTCTCGCGGTGCTGCGCACCTTCACGGTCGAGCGCTCGACCATGACGCTGTCGGAGACCGCGGCGGCGGCCGACCTGACCCGCGCCACGGCGCGGCGCATCCTGCGCACGCTCGCCGCGCTCGGCTACGTCGAGCAGGACGGACGCCAGTTCTCCCTGACGCCGCGCGTGCTGGAGCTCGGCTTCGGCTATCTCTCGTCGCAGAGCTGGATCGACCGCGCTCTGCCGGTGCTCAAGGAGCTGAGCGGCGAAGTTCAGGAATCCTGCTCCGCCGCCATCCTGCAGGGCACCGACATCGTTTACGTGGCGCGCGTGCCGACCAGCCGCATCATGTCGGTGGCGGTGAGCGTCGGCTCGCGCCTGCCGGCTTTCCACACGTCGCTCGGCCGCGTGCAGCTCGGCTTCCTGGAGGATGCGGAGATCTGGCGCCGCCTCATGTCGCGGCGGCCGGAGCACTACACGACGCACACCATCAGCGATCCGCAGGCGCTGTTCGACCGAATCAAGACGGACCGCGGGCAGGGCTTCTCCATCGTCGACGAGGAGCTGGAGCGCGGGCTGCGCTCCATCGCCGTGCCGGTGGTCGACCGCCGCGGCGACGTGGTCGCCGGCCTCAACGTCTCCACCAACTCCACGCGCATCACCCGCAACCATATGCGCGAGCAGTTCCTGCCGCGCCTGCGGGACGCAGCGGCACAGGTATCGAGTTTCATGCCCTGACAGAGCTTCCGCGGACCGCCTTGTCAGGAGGAAGGGGAGTCCGTATCGTCGGTTCGCAAATCGCACATGTGTTCGCTTATCGAACAGCACCGATGCGACGCATGAGGGGAGGGAAGCATGGCAGAAACGGCAGCCAAGCCGAGCGGCGATGTGCGGGAGGCGTTCGCCAAGAAGCCCGAGACGATCGCCGACGTCGCTGCGGACCGGCCGATGAACGGCAAGGAATATCTCGAGTCGCTCAAGGACGACCGCGCCGTCTACATCTACGGCGAGCGCGTCAAGGACATCACCGAGCACCCGGCGTTCCGCAACACGTCGCGCATGGTGGCGCGCTTCTACGACGCGCTGCATGACCCGGAGAAGAAGGACAAGCTGACGCTGCCGACGGAGACCGGCAACGGCAGCTTCACGCACGCCTTTTTCCGCGCACCGAAGAACCTTGAGGAATCGATCGCCGGGCGCGACGCGATCGCCGAATGGGCGCGCATCGGCTACGGCTTCATCGGCCGCGCGCCGGACTACAAGGCGGCGTTCCTCGGTACGCTCGGCGCCAACTCCGATTTCTACGATCCCTATCAGGACAACGCCAAGCGCTGGTACAAGTTCAGCCAGGAGCGCGTGCCCTTCGTCAACCACGCCATCATCCATCCGCCCGTCGATCGCGACCGTCCGCCGAACGAAGCGGCCGACGTGTGCGTGCACGTGGAGAAGGAGACCGACGCCGGCATCATCGTATCGGGCGCCAAGGTGGTGGCGACCGGCTCGGCGCTCACCAACTACACCTTCGTGGCGCATCACGGCCTGACGCCGCTGCAGGACAAGAGCTTCGCCGTCGTCTTCATGATCCCGACCAACGCGCCGGGCGTGAAGCTCATCTGCCGCACCTCCTTCGAGATGGCGGCGACGGCAATGGGGAGCCCCTACGACTATCCGCTCTCCAGCCGCCTCGACGAGAACGACGCGGTGTTCATCCTCGACAAGGTGCTGGTCCCCTGGGAGAACGTCTTCGTCTACACCGACGTCGACAAGGCCAACAACTTCTTCCCGCGCACCGGCTTCCTGCCGCGCGCGCTGCTGCACGGCTGCACGCGGCTCGCCGTAAAGCTCGATTTCGTCGCTGGCCTGATGCTGAAGGCGGTCGAGGCGGGTGGCACGAAGGACTTCCGCGGCGTACAGGCGAAGGTCGGCGAAGTGATCGGCTGGCGCAACGCCTTCTGGGGCCTCTCCGACGCCATGTGCCGCGATCCGCAGCCCTGGATCGGCGACTACGTGCTGCCCAACCAGCAGCCGGGCGCTGCCTACATGATCTTCGGCACCTACGCCTGGTCGCAGGTCAAGTACATCATCGAGGAGACGGTCGCCTCCGGCCTGATCTACCTCAACAGCTCGAAGCTCGACTTCGAGAACCCTGAGATACGGCCCTATCTCGACCAGTACCTGCGCGGCTCGCACGGCTACAAGGCGCAGGAGCGCGTGAAGCTCCTGAAGCTGCTCTGGGACACGATCGGCTCCGAGTTCGGCGGCCGCTCCGAGCTCTACGAGATCAACTGGTCGGGCTCGACCGAGGAGATCCGCCGCTACTGCCTGTTCGGTGCCCAGGCCTCCGGCGCGGCGGAGAAGATGGTCGGCTTCGCCGAGCAGTGCATGGCCGAATACGACATCGAGGGCTGGCGCGTGCCCGACATGACCGACCCGGACGAACTCAGCTACCACATCATGCGCAAGGGCGGGTGACGGCTGGCATCCGGTGTGACGGCGCCAGCCCTGCGTTATAGAGCGTAATTCAGAAGGTTGTCATCCTCGGGCGAGCGCCAGCTCGACCCGAGGACCCAAGGCCACACGCTCTGGATTCCCGGTCCTCCGCTTCGCTCCGGACGCGGCATGGCGCTGCTTGCCATGGCGAAGCGCCACCCCAACAGCCGCTTCGTCGGATACGATATCGGCGAGGACGCCATCGCGTTCGCCAACGCCGCTGCGCATGCGGAGAACCTCACGAACATTCGCTTCGAGGTGCGCGACCTCACCGGATACGACGAGAAAGCGCGCTTCGACTTCATCACCACGTTCGATGCAGTGCACGACCAGAAGGATCCGCAGGGCCTGATCCGCGGCCTCTTCGGCGCACTGAGGCCCGGCGGCGTCTACCTGATGCAGGACATCGGCGGGTCGGCGAAGCTTGAGAACAACCTCGACTTCCCGATGGCGTCGCTTCTCTACGCCGTGTCGTGCATCCACTGCATGCCGGTCTCGCTCGGCCAGGGCGGTGCCGGACTGGGCACGATGTGGGGGTGGGAGACGGCCGAGCAGATGCTGCGCGAAGCAGGCTTCGCGAGCGTAGAGCGCAATGTGCTGCCTCACGACCCGATGAACGTCTGGTTCGTCGCTCGGGCCTGAGTTCTGAGGCAACGTCCCGCTGCCGGCGGCGCTCTCGCGGCCCCTCGCTCTGCTTGACGCGATGCAGCGCGCGCAATAGCCCCTTTCTCTTGAGGATAAGCTCGAGGGGAGGCCCGGGGCGATGGACGTAAGCGGTGTCGCGGCGATCGTCACCGGCGGCGGCTCCGGGCTCGGCGCCGCGACGGC
>CAZMJQ010000111.1:0-29412 GCA_964566475.1 uncultured Propylenella sp.
ACGACGAAGCCGTCCGCGTCGACCTCGATGACCTGCTCGAAGCCGCCGTCGGCGGCCTGGTAGCGGAAGCGTCCGTCCGGCAGGCGCGTGTAGATCTGCCCGTCGAGGAACGGCTTCAGCGTGCCGAGCGGAATCCACGCCATGTCGAAGCGCTGCGGCTTGCCGGTCGTAAACCGGTGCCGCCGGATCGGCAGCGTGTTGGTGAAAGGCGAGCCGGAGAGGTCGATGTCGATGCAGTCCCGCAATTGATCGAGCGGGCGGCCGTCGCCGTCCTGCCATTGCCCCTTTCCGTCGGAGACGAGCGTCAGCGCCTCCCCGTCGGTCCGCTCGATGCGGATCGAGCGGAAGACCCAGTTCGAGTCGAGCTCGGCGCGGAAGGCGGCACCGTAGCGCATGCCATCAAATTCACCGATCGTCACGCCGCGCGCCTCGATCCCCCCGACGCCCTCGCGCACCTCCAGATGCTCGAAGCCCGGCCAGGCGAGCGACCTCCAGCGCAACACCCTGTGCAGCATGCCGCGGCTCCCCTTCTAAATGCGCAGACCGATACCACGTCTGCGCAGCGGTTTAAGGAGCCCGCTGGCCGCTCCCGCCGCAAGAAAATTCGTGCCGTCGCGGATTAGAATGCCTCCCTCGGGCGTAGTCTCCGTGAAGGGGCGGAATTTCGGTTGCCGCCCAGGGGAGAGGTTGAGTTGCATGCCCGGCCGCGGCGCCATCGACGAGCTCGCGCTTCATCTGGAGGCCTTGCGGCGCTACGCCTGGAGCCTGACGCGCTCGCGCCATCGCGCCGACGACCTGGTGCAGGAGGCGATGGCGCGGGCGGTCGCGAGCGCGGGCACGTTGCAGCCGGGCATGCCCGTCAGGCCCTGGCTCTTCCGCATCGTGCGCAACCTGCACGTCTCCGAGTTCCGCCAGGAGAGCCGCCGGCAGAGCGCCGCGGCCGATCTCGCCCGCGGGGCGGAGAGCGCCGCCATGCCCGCGCAGCTGGACCGGCTCGAGCTGGAGGCCGTGCTCGCCGCGCTCGACGCGCTGCCCGGGCCGCAGCGCGAGGCGATCACACTGATCGCCCTGGAGGACCTCAGCTATTCGGAGGCCGCCGAGATCCTGGGCGTCCCGCTCGGGACGCTGATGTCGCGGCTCGCCCGCGGCCGCGAGGCGCTGAGGCAGCGCATCGAGGGCGGCCGGCCGCCCCGCCTGCAAGTCGTTGGAGGACGTCGTGACTGACCGACCGCGCGAAGACGAGCTCCATGCATATGTCGACGGGCAGCTCGACCCGGAGGACGAGGCGCGCGTGGAGATCCACCTCGCCGCCAATCTCGAAGAGCGCCGCCGCGTCGAGAGCTACCGCCGCCATAAGGCGCTGCTGCGGCATGCCCTGGTCGAGGGCGCCGGGCCGTCCGCTGCCGGCCTGCCGCCGCGCGACCGCTTTCGCCGGCGGCTCGGGAGCAGCCTGCGGCGCATGCCGAGGCTGCCTTTCGCCAGGATCGCGGCGGGGCTGGCGATCTTCTGCATCGGCGCTGCGAGCCACGTCGGATGGGAGGCCTGGCGCGAGTGGCGGGTGCCCGCCGGCCTGGAGACGGCGATGGAGGCGCATCGGGTCTTCAGCACCGACGCGGAGCGCCCGGTGGAGCTTCTCGCCTCGCGCCGCGCCGAGATGGCGCGCTGGTTCGGGCAGCACCTCGGCACGGAGGTCGAGATTCCCGACCTCGGCAGCCTGGCGCTGCGTCTCGTCGGCGGCCGCCTGCTGGCGAGCGCCGAGGGGCCGATGGCGCAGCTTCTCTACGAGGACCGCCGCGGCAACCGCGTGACCCTCTATCTCACGGCGGAGGAGACCGACGTCGGCAGCGAGGTCGAGGTCGTGAAGGTGGCGGGCTTCTCGGCCGGCTTCTGGCAGGACGGCGAGCTCACCTACACGATCGTCGCCGACATGGAGGCCGAGGCGCTGCTGGCGCTTGCGGCCGAGATGAACGGCGGAACGGACTTCCCGCGTCTCTGAGGCTGGAGCGTGCGCGAAGAAGGGGAAAGGTAATAGAGATGGACATGGAAAAGCTGAGGAGCATGAAGACGAAGGCGGGCATCGCCGCCGCCCTGGTGGTTGTCGCCGGCGGCAGCTATGCCGTCGCCTCGTGGATGAGCCAGCCGGAGGTTGTCGCCGTCAGCGGCACCGGTTGCGGCAACATTGCCGCGACGGCGAATTTCGGGGTGCCGCTGCGCACCGTCGACATGGCCGCTCCGGCGGTGCAGGTCAGCTACGGCCCGGTGGAGTATCCCTCCGCCGGCGGACCGTTCCGGCTCGCTTTCGACAAGCAGGTCGACGGCAGGGAGCGCGAAGTGGTCATGGTCGGCGATACGCTGCGGCTGCCGATGACGTTCGGGCGCGACAACGCGAGCCCGAAGCAGATCCGCATTACCTGCCGCGACAATGCGATCACCACGGTCCGCTATGCGCGCGGCCGGACGGCCACGACGTTCAACGTCACGCGGCAGGAGGTGTCGGACTCCGTCGTCGAGCCGGAGGTGGAATCGGCCTCGTAGCCGCCTGTCTCGCGCTGTCCTGCGGCAGCGTGCGATTTTTGGGGCGCGGCGGCGTCCGCCGCGCCCCCGCTCTCTTGCCGCCAGCGGCTAGCCGAGCTTCCGCCGTCGCTCCAGCTCGGCCTCCGTCGGCGCCTCCATGCCGAACGAGCCGGTCGTGACCTCGCCGGCGCGCTCATAGCGCGTGATGAGGATGCCGTTCGGGGAGGTGGTGGTCCCGGCGAGCTTGAAGGCGGCCGGGATCGTGCCCTCGCCGAAGAAGCGCTTCCCCTTGCCGAGAACCAGCGGATAGATGAGGAGCCGCACCTCGTCGATCAGGTCGTTGGCGAGAAGCTGCTGGACGAGCACGCTGCTGCCCTGGATGAGCAGCATCGGCCCGTCGCCGCGCTTCAGCGCCTCCACGCGCCCGACCACGTCCTCGCCCAGCGCCTTGCTGTTCGCCCAGGTGAGCGTATCGGGCTCGTGCGTCGCCACGTATTTGGCGACGCTGTTGAACATCGCCGCGATGTCTGCGTTGAGCTTCTCGAAGCTGCCGGCGCTCGGGTCCATCGCCACGAAGGGCCAGTGCGCGGCGAAGATGTCGTAGGTGCGCCGGCCGAGGAGGAGGTCGAAGGGGCTCGCGAAGAGATCGCCCATTGCGGCCTCGGTCCCGGAGTCCCAGAGCGTCGTGCTCCAGCCGCCGTGCCTGAACCCGCCGGTCGGGTCCTCCTCCGGTCCGCCGGGCGCCTGCATCACGCCGTCGAGGCTGATGAAGGCAGAGGCAACGATCTTCCGCATGGCACGTCTCCTGAACTGAACGCCCGGATCGCGGGCTCTTATATGCCACGACGAACGATCGGCGCCGGAATCGACAGGGCTGGGGATGTATCGTCTCGGCCCGGCGTTCTATTCCCCGCCGGCGGCATTCACCGGGCGGGAGCGGACACGATGCCGTGCTCTCCGGCGGGAGGAGCGATAGGACTCGCGCCGCTCTCCTTCGTCACCGCCACCAGCATGATGGCAAGGAGCGCCGCGACCGCGAGCTTCCACGCGTCGGAGCGCTTCTTCAGCCCCGGCAGGCCGAGCGGCCTGATGAACTGCACGGCCATGGCCAGGATGATGAGGAGCGAGAACGCCTTGGTCATGCCCCACCGTAGCCCGCATGGAGCGAAGCGCAATGCGGGGTTGGCCGCCCGCACACAAGCGGCCGCCCCTCGGAGGGGCGCGGCTAAGCCCGGTCGAGACCGGAGGTCCGGCCTCGCGATTCACTCTTATCTATCTTGAAGCGCCCAGAAAAAGTACGGACCATCATAGTAAGCCCACGGCATGCTAGGGCGCGGCTTGTTCTCGCCGCTCAGTCCGCAGCGGTTTGAGTAACCAAGGCCGACCTGTCCGGGTTGCCTTCCCGTATCGCGGAGCTCCACGGGCAGTTGCTCGAACCCGCGGAATACGGAGCGATCATCCGCCAATGTGGCGCAGGCGGTCCGGTCGGGCGAAGGTTTATCCCCTGACCGCGACGACAAACAGGCGAGGAAACCGCAGAAGCACACGCCCGTCGACCAACGGCGGATAGGCCTCGGCAACAAGGCGCCGATACTCGCCGAGATAGGCGTCACGCTCGTCCTCGGCGAGCAGCGCAAGATAGGGCCTGAGACCGGTGGAGGCGAACATATCGGCAATCGCATCCGGCCCGTCGAGGGGGTGATTGTAAAGCGTGTGCCAGATGTCGATCTTCGACGCCAACGGCTTGAGCCGATCGTAGTAGGTTGCCGGCGGCGGAATTTTGTCGCGCGAGGCCTTGGCCGACGCGAGCCGGTCCCGCCACGGACCGGCAAGCGCGACATCCTGCATCAGCCGACGCGACGGCTCGGAGAAATTATCGGGTACCTGAATGGCGAGCACGGCGCCGGGCGCAAGCCTTTCGAGCAGCCGGGCGAGAACCGAGAGGTGATCGGGCACCCATTGGAAGACTGCGTTGGCGAACAGCAGATCGAACGGCTCCCGCGGCGTCCATTGCGTAATGTCGGCCTCGACGAAGCTCGCGCGGGGCATCCGCTTGCGCGCCTCGACAAGCATTTCGGCCGAGGAATCGAGCCCGACGATATCCGCATCGGGAAAGCGCTCGGCAAGCAACTCGGTCGAGTTGGCCGGTCCGCAGCCGATGTCGACGACACGCTTGGCCTCGGCGAGCGGCACATGCGCCAACAGGTCGCGCGGGGGTCGGGTGCGCTCATCCTCGAACCGCAAGTAGTGGGAAGGAGACCATGAACTCACTGTCATATCAGCTGGCGCAGGTCCTCCGCCGTAGGCAAGTCTTGCGAACTTGCGCTTTGAACCGTCGCGGCCAACAGCAAGGTCACAGACCACATCTGAGCGAGACGAAGCATATTGCCTCCAATCCTGTCGTGCGGGTGCGCGGGTCAAGTCGACCTACAAATCCCGCAAGACTATATTCCCCAAGTGGCCGACCGTTTGACTGCAAGATCGCATTGTCTTGCTCGTCGATCAAGTTGATCTGGCCCGCCGTGCCGCCGGCCGCTTTCACGCCTCCACCTTAAGCGCAGCTATGAACGTACACCTGCGGGATGTCGCCCTGCCGAAACGGACATGCGCTGCCTGCGGCGAGGAGCAGGGGGCAAGCGCTCAGGCCGCCTGCCGCGGCTTCTCCTCCTCGCGCGCCCTGGCGGAGTAGAAGCTGGCGTTCTGCTCGCCGGCGAGCGCCTCGCGCGTGAACCTGATGAGGTGGTGCGCCATGAAGGCCATGCCGAGCGCGCCCTCGATCTGCCCGCGCCGCACGGCATAGAGGAACACGCGCCAGAACTCGCGGCGGTAGTCGGCGCGGATGCCGAGCTCCACGATGGAGTTGACCAGCAGCCTCAGCCCGCGCTTGAGGTTCGCCGCCTTCAGCTTGCCCCTGGCCGGCGCGCGGAACTGGTTGGGGTAGGTCGCGTCCACCTGGTGGCGGAAGCGGGCGAAGACGCGCTCGGGCGTGTAGGCGTAGGCGATCGCCCGCCGCCACGAATAGATGACCTCGTCGTAGGGCCTGAGGAACCGCACGTTCGATTCAAGCGTCGGGTCGTCCACGATGCGGTTGTCACGCTTCAGCCGCTCGTAGAGCGGCGTCTTCGGCAGCGCCTGAAGCAAATTGATCGTAAGCATCGGGATCTGCGAGCGCTCCATGAACGCGATCAGCCGGTCGACCGTCTGGTCCGTGTCGGTGTCGAGTCCCATGATGATCCCCGAGGAGACCTCCAGCCCGTAGGCGTTCAGCGTCTCGATCGATTCGTACATCGGCAGCGACGCGTTGTGCTCCTTCTTCATGTGCATCAGCGCGTCGAGCTCCGGCGTCTCGATGCCGACGAATATCCCGGTGAAGCCCGCCTCGCGCATCAGCTCCAGAATGTCGGTCTGCTTGGCGATGTTGAGCGTCGCCTCGCAGGCGAAGCCGAGCGGGTAGCCGTGCTTCTTCTGCCATTGGATGAGATGCGGCAGCATCTCGCGCGTCGCCTTCCTGTTGCCGATGAAATTGTCGTCGACGAAGTAGATGACCGAGGGGTGCCCCTTCTCCGCGACGATGGCGTCGAGCTCGGTGGTGAGCTGCTCCGGCGTCTTCAGCCGCGGCTGCCGGCCGTAGAGCGCGGGGATGTCGCAGAACTCGCAGCGGTAGGGACAGCCGGAGGAGAACTGGAACGTGCCGATCAGGTATTCCGCCATCGCCGACTTGGCGTAGGCGGGGGTGGGGAAGTCGGAGAGCGGCAGCCGCTCCTCGGTCTTCAGCTGCACCTGGGCCCCGGGCCGCTCGACGCTTGCGTCCAGGATCGCGATCAGCTTGTCCGTGGCGTCGCCGATCTCCCCGAGATGCAGGTAGTCGAACTGCGGATACATCTCCGGCGCGGCCGAGACCGACGGCCCGCCGAGCACCGCCGGCTTGCCGGCGGCCTGCGCGCGGGCGCGGATGTCGTTGATCTGCCGCTTCTGGATGTGCATGCCGGAGACGAAGACGAAGTCCGCCCAGGCGAAGTCCTCAGGCGTGGCGCGCGCCACGTTCTCGTCGACGAAACGCACGTCCCACGCCTCCGGCAGATAGGCGGAGACCACGAGGAGCCCCTGCGGCGGCATGAAGGCCGTCACGCCCATCAGCCGGTAGGCGTGCGCGAACGTTCCGAATGCGGGCGTGTAGGCGGGGAAGACGCAGAGCGCGCGCCGCCGGTTTGCGATCGGGCCGGAGTATCGCATGAGCTGTTCCCTTTGGGCGCCGGCTCATCGCGCCGGCGGCCGTCCGACGGAATTCCAACGGCAAACCTCCCACAAAATCATGACCTTGGCCAGTCGCTCGTACCCAGAAGCCGCGAAAGCGTCAGAACAACGCGCCTCCGGCCATCACCGCAAGCACGACGAAGATGACGACGATGACGAGGCCGATGAAGAAGAGCGCGAAGAGGATCTTCGAGATCGTCGCCGCGCCACGGGCGATCGGCGTAAGCCCCAGCGCGCCGGCCACCAGCGCTATGACCAGGAAGATCAGTGCCCATTTGAGCATCTTCCGCTCCCGTTGCCACCGTCCGCCGACCGGGCGGTCGCGTGGGAAACGGCCTCGGGGCGCGCCGGTTCCAGGCCGGCAAAATCGGCGGGCCCGCGAAAATCGCGGAGCCTGGATTCCTTATCTAGCCGGACCGGTCGGCAGGGACCGGATTTGCGCGGCGCGCCGCGCCCGGAGAAATCCGCTTTTTGCCGCTTGTTGCGCGCTGGCCTATTATAAAGCCTCATCAGGTGGTGGCAGGGAGGCCGCCATCGCACCAGGGAGTTCCATCATGCCAATGCAGACTTTGGTCATCGGCGACGACGTGCCGAATTTCGAGGCCGAGACGACCGAAGGCCCCATCAAGTTCCATGACTGGCTCGGCAGCTCGTGGGCGGTGCTGTTCTCGCATCCGAAGGACTTCACGCCGGTCTGCACCACCGAGCTCGGCGTCATGGCGCGCATGAAGCCGGAGTTCGACAGGCGCAACGTCAAGATCATCGGCCTCAGCGTCGATCCGGTCGACAACCATCAGCGCTGGGCGAAGGACATCGAGGAGACGCAGGGCCACGCGCCCAACTACCCGATGATCGGCGATCCCGAGCTGAAAGTGGCCCAGCTCTTCGGCATGCTGCCGGCCGCGGCGGGCAACTCTTCGGAGGGCCGCACGCCGGCCGACAACCAGACGGTGCGCAACGTCTACGTCATCGGGCCGGACAAGAAGATCAAGCTCGTCATCTCCTACCCGATGACGACCGGCCGCAACTTCGACGAGGTGCTGCGGATCATCGATTCGCTGCAGCTGACCGCCAACCACAAGGTCGCCACGCCGGCGAACTGGAAGGACGGCGACGACGTCATCATCGCGGGCTCGGTCTCCGCCGACGACGCGAAGAAGCTGTGGCCGGACGGCTGGAAGGAGCCCAAGCCCTACATCCGCATCGTTCCGCAGCCGCGGGCATAGGGGTCCTCGGGCACCGCTCGTAGCCCGGATGGAGGCGCGAAGCACCGCAATCCGGGACGGGATTCCAGCCGCGAATCAGCTTCCGCTGGCTCAGTGCCGTGCCGCCGCCCCCTCCACCGCCGCAGCCTGTCCTCGGGCCGGCCAAAGGCCGGCCCGAGGGGCGGTCCCCCTCCCCCGCGTTGCGGGGGAGGAACCCGCCCGGCTCGTAGGCGTGCCCCGCCGTAAAATGCTGCGGCCGGAGGACGCGGTTAACTCCGCTTTTACGTTGGGGCGAAATTTGCAGGCGATCCGGCGGCGAATGACGCGCGGCTAAGCATTTCTTCGCTTCGTACTGCCACAGTATAGGCGGAGAAAGTCATGCGCGGACTACTATTCGCTTCGGCTGCCATCGTGGTCGTCGCCGTCTCGGCGCCGCACCTGTTCACGCGCTATATGGACGCTCCGTCCTCCAGCGGCCCGTCTCGCACGTCTGCGGAAGCCCGGGAGCGTTCGACCGAGCCGCGCCAGGCCTCCGGCCGCGTCTACGAGATCGAAGCCGCCCGCGACGGGCACTTCTACGTCGACGCCGACATCAACTTCCGCCCGGTGCGGCTGCTGGTCGACACCGGCGCGACCGTCGTAGCGCTGCGCGAGTCCGACGCCATGACGGCGGGTATCCGGATGCACGCCTCCGAGTTCCGCCATCCCGTGCAGACCGCGAACGGAACGACGAACGCCGCCGAGGCGTTGCTCGACAGCGTTGCCGTCGCCGACATCGAGGTGCGCAACGTCCGCGCCCTCGTGCTGCCCGACGATCAGCTCGCCATCAGCCTCCTCGGCGGCTCGTTCCTGCACGGGCTGGAGCGCTTCGAGGTCTCCGGCGGAAGCCTGATCCTCGAGGAGTAGATATCGGCTTTCAGGAATGGGTGATTCGTAATCCGAGGCGTCATTCTCGGGCGGAGCGAAGCGGAGACCCGAGAACCCAGGGAGTCCGGCCCCTGGGTCCTCGGATCGCGCTGCGCGCGTCCGAGGATGACACCCTCTTGTATCGCCTTCACCGATTCCAGGCACTAGCGGCGGTCAGGTAATCGCCGAGGGTCCCGCGCCCCCGAGCCTTTCGCCGATGCCCGCGACCGCGTCCGCCGCCGCGATCAGGCTGGCGAGCGCCTCCTGCGTCTCCATGTCGTGCCTCTCCGGGTCCGGCTCGAACCGCTCGATGTAGACGCGAAGCGTCGCGCCCGTCGTGCCGGTGCCGGAGAGCCGGAAGACGATGCGGCCGCCGCCGCTCAGGACCAGCTTGATGCCCTGGTGCTCGGCGACGGAGCCGTCGACCGGATCGACGTAGCGAAAATCCTCGGCGCTCTCTATCCGGTGCCCGGCGAAGTCCTGGAGCGGAAGCGAGGGGAGCTTCGCTCTCAGGGCCTCCATGAGCGCGTCGGCCGTGGAGGTCTCGATCTCCTCGTAATCGTGGCGCGTGTAGTAGTCTCGGCCGTGCGAGGCCCAGTGGCCGCGCACGATGGACGCCACGCTCGCGCGGCGCGCGGCCACGATGTTCAGCCAGAACAGCACCGCCCAGAGCCCGTCCTTCTCCCGGATGTGGTCGGAGCCGGTTCCAAAGCTTTCCTCGCCGCAGAGCGTGATCCGCCCGGCATCGAGGAGATTGCCGAAGAACTTCCAGCCGGTCGGCGTCTCGTAGGCCGGGATGCCGAGCTTCTCCGCCGCGCGGTCCGTCGCACGGCTGGTGGGGAGGGAGCGTGCGATCCCCTTCAGCCCGCTCGTGTAGCCCGGCGCGAGGTGCGCGTTCGCCGCCAGGACCGCGATGCTGTCGCTCGGCGTCACGTAGAAGCGCTCGCCCATGATCATGTTGCGGTCGCCGTCGCCGTCGGACGCGGCGCCAAGGACAGGCGCGTCGGGCGCGTACATCTCGTCGACCAGCGCCTTCGCGTGGACCAGGTTCGGGTCGGGGTGATGGCCGCCGAAATCCTCCAGCGGCTCGCCGTTGATGACCGTGCCTTGCGGCGCGCCGAGCCGGTTCTGCAGAATCTCGATCGCGTAAGGACCGGTGACGGCGCTCATGGCGTCGTAGCGGATGCGATGCCCCTCACTCAGCCAGCTGCGGATGAGGTCGAAGTCGAACAGCGATTCCATCAGCGCGGCGTAGTCGGCGACCGGATCGACGATCTCGACAGCCATGGCGCCGAGCACCTGCACTCCGGTTCGATCGACGTTCACGTCGCCGGCCCGGGCGATACGGTATCCGTCCTGCTCGCGGCTGCGCCGGAACACCGCCTCGGTGACGTCCGCGGGGGCGGGGCCGCCGTTGCGGATGTTGTACTTGATGCCGAAGTCCCCGTCCGGCCCGCCGGGATTGTGGCTGGCTGAGAGGATGATGCCGCCGTCCGCCTTGCGCTTGCGGATGAGGTGCGATGCCGCCGGTGTGGACAGCAGGCCGCCGCGGCCGACGATGACGCGCCCGTAGCCGTTGGCGGCGGCCATCTGCAGGATGGTCTGGACGGCGGGGCGGTTGTGATAGCGGCCGTCGCCGCCCACCACCAAGGCTGCGCCGGGCCGCGAGGCGACGACGTCGAAGAGCGACTGGAGGAAGGCCTCCAGGTAATGGGGCTGCCGGAAGGTCGCGACCTTCTTGCGGAGCCCCGACGTGCCGGGCCGCTGATCGTCGAAAGGCGATATCGCGACGCTCTCGATTTCCATTCTCGCTCCCTGCCTGCCGGTCGGCGCCCATAGGCCGCCATACTCGTGCAGCAATTGACGTCGACGACGTGGGGGAAGGTAGCGGATCGCAAGACGCTGTCGACTTGGAAAAAGCGCGCCGCTATGCTTTTCGGATACGAGATGATTTGCCGCGCCTCGGGTCCGGGCGGGCCGTTTCGGCACAGCTGTGAGGATGATCGCGTGGGCCGCAAAGGCGATTCAGGCAGTGCCGCGTTGAAATCCGAAAGCCGAGAAGACCCGCACGACATGCGGCCCGCAACTGCGCCCGGCAGCGGCGAGACGCGGAAGGCGGACGGCATGTTCCCCGCGCCCGTGCCGTCGCTCCGGCCCAACACCTACGCCTACGAATCGGAGCCGATGGTGAAGCCCACCGGCTTCCGGGAGTACGACGCGCGCTGGCTGTTCGGGACCGAGATCAACCTCATGGGCATGCAGGCGCTGGGCCTCGGCCTGGGGACGCTCATCCACGAGCTCGGCGTGAAGCCGGAGATCGTGACCGGCCACGATTTCCGCTCCTACTCGGCCGGCATCAAGCTGGCGCTGACGACGGGTCTGATGGCGGCCGGGGTGAAGGTCCACGACATCGGGCTGGCGGTCACGCCCATGGCCTACTTCGCCCAGTTCGACCTCGATGTCCCGGCCGTCGCCATGGTCACCGCCTCGCACAACGAGAACGGCTGGACCGGGGTCAAGATGGGGGCGGACCGCCCGCTCACATTCGGTCCGGACGAGATGGGGCGGCTCCGCGACATCGTGCTCACCGGCCGGTTCGACATGCGCGGCGGCGGGTCCTACCGCTTCGTCGAGGGTTTTGCCGAGCGGTACATGGCGGACCTCGCCGATCGCCCGAAGCTGAAGCGTCCGATCAAGGTCGTGGCGGCGTGCGGGAACGGAACGGCCGGCGCCTTTGTGCCGCGCGTGCTGGAGGCGGTGGGCGCCGACGTGACGCCGCTCGACGCCGGGCTCGACCACACCTTCCCGCGCTACAATCCCAATCCCGAAGACATGAAGATGCTGCATGCCATCCGCGACGAGGTGCTGAAAACCGGCGCCGCCGTGGGGCTCGGCTTCGACGGGGATGGGGACCGCTGCGGCGTCGTCGACAACGAGGGCGAGGAGATTTTCGCCGACAAGGTCGGCGTGATGCTTGCCCGCGACATTTCGGCCTTGCATCCGGGCTCCACCTTCGTTGTTGACGTGAAGTCGACCGGGCTCTTCATGACCGACCCGAAGCTCAGGGAGAACGGCGTGCAGGCGGACTACTGGAAGACCGGCCACTCCTACATCAAGCGGCGCGTCAACGCGCTCGGCGCCATCGCCGGCTTCGAGAAGTCCGGCCACTACTTCTTCAATGTACCGATCGGGCGGGGCTACGACGACGGGCTGGTCTCCGCGCTTGCCATTCTCGACATGCTCGACCGCAACCCGGACCGCACCATGGCCGACCTCCGCCGCGCGCTGCCGCGCACCTGGGGCTCGCCGACCATGTCGCCGCATTGCGACGACGAGGAGAAATACCGGGTGGTCGACACGGTCGTGAGCGATTTCCGCGAGATGCAGGCGCGCGGCGCGCCCGTCGCCGGGCACCCGATCCGCGAGCTTGTCACCGTCAACGGCGTGCGGGTCGTGGCCGATGACGGAACGTGGGGGCTGGTGCGCGCCTCCTCCAACAAGCCGGAGCTGGTGGTCGTGGTGGAGAGTCCCGTGTCGGAGGAGCGGATGCGCGACATGTTCAGGGCCGTCGATGCCGTGCTGCGCCGCAATCCGGAAGTGGGCGCCTACAACCAGTCCATCTGATGAAGCTCCTCAGCAAGAGGCTCCGTCGTTGGCGGTGGCACGCCGGTGCCGCGGCCGTGCTCCTCAGCCTGCTGCCGCTCGCTCCGGCGGCGCAGGCCCAGAGCGCCGAGGACCTGATGCGCCTGCTCGAGCCGTGGCTCAAGGAGCAGCTCTTCGGGAAGCAGTCGCCCGAGGCGGAGCCGGAGGATTCGGTCGGGGAACCCGGCGAGGCCGAAACCGGCGAGACTGAGATCGGCGAGGCGGAGACCGGCGAGCCGCCCGAAGGGGAGGTCGCGTCGGCGCCCGATGACGACGCCGGGACCGAGGCCGGCGCCGCGGACGAGACGGACGCGGCCGCGGTTGAGCCGGAGGCCCCGCCGGGCGCGGAGCGCGCCGCCAGAGACGCGTTTCAGGCGCCCGCGCCGCTTCCCGAGCCGCCGGCCGATCCGGGACCGCCGCCGCTGCGCTTCGCGGTGATCGCCGGGTATAGTGCGGCCGAGACGATCGCCACGGTCGGGCCGGTCATCGAGGAGATCGGGTCGCTCCTCGGCCGGCCGGTCGAGCTTCTGCCGATGTCCTCCTACACCGCCATGATCGATGCGCAGGTCGAGCGCCGCATCGACGGCGGGTTCTACACGGCCTCGGCGTTCGTGCTCGCCCAGTCGCGCTGCCAATGCCTCGAGCCGATCGTCGCGCCGCGCGCCTTCGACGGGACGCTCGCCTATCATGCGGTGATCGTCGCCGAGGCCGGCTCGGACGTCGCGTCCCTCCTCGACCTGGAGGGCAGGACGATCGCGGTCGGCGCCGGCGATTCGGTCGGTGCCCGGCGCGTGCAGCTAGCGGAGCTCATGAGATCCGGCATCGATCCGGCCTCGTTCTTCGGCGGCGTCGTTGAAGTCAGCTCCGCCAACGATGGCGTTCGCCTCCTGATGGACGGCGCCGTCGACGCGGCCTTCGCCTGGAGCTCGCTCTCCGGTGAGGTCGAGAGCGGCTATACGCGCGGCACCTTGACCCATCTTGTCACGGAGGAGGAGGTCGCCATGCGCGATCTCGCCATCGTCTGGCGCTCGCCGCCGATCACGCATGGCCCTTTTGCCGTGCTGAGCGACATGAGCGAGGGGGACAAGGACAGGATCGGGTCGTTCCTGCTGGCGCTCGAGGGGACCCATCCGATCGCCTACGACGTGCTCAACCCCTTCTACGGGGGAGGCTACGCACCGGTCGACCTGGAGGACTACTCCGGGCTGGAGCGGCTGGCCGCGCAGGATGTGGAGGCGTTGCGCCTGCCGACGCTCGATGCTGCGGCCCTCGCCGGCCGCGAGTTCACCGAGGAGCCGGCGGCGGACTGAGCGGTGCTGCCCGGTTCAGGTCTGGCAGCCGTCGTCGTTGTTGCCGACGAGCGTCACGAACTGCGTGAGGCGGGGCACGAAGAACATGCGGTCGTCGAGCTGAAGGTTGCCGGTGATCACGTAGCCGATCGCCGGCTGGTAGGTGTAGTAGGCCTCCGCCACGATGATCTGCGAGTTCGGAGCGCGCAGGCTCTCCGGCACGACGCCGTTCATCGAGTCGTTGGGCTGGTAGGTCCCCGTCGGTATAGAGCCTTCCGACCGGGTCCACCTGACCTGCGCATTGCCGTCATTGTCCATGTCGACCGCCGTGACGCGCATGGCCAGGCCGTTCGTGGAGAAGGGCTCCAACGCTCCCGGCGCGATGTCGAAGATGGCGTCGATCTTGGCGTTGCACATCGTCTTGCTGCGCGCCGTGAGGTCGCCGATCGCAGTGGCGAGGTTGTTGAGGCGGCGGTCGACGCTGAGCGCCTGCGTCACCTCCACGCCGCCGATCCAAAGGACCACGAGGATCGGCAGGATCAGCGCGAACTCCACCGCCGCCATGCCGCCGTCGTGGCCGACGAGGCGGCGCAGGACGCCGGACCGGCCGCTGATGATGGGCGTCGAGACGGTCATGAAAAGCGCTCCCGGAACCAACGCGTCAGTTGCTTGCCGTCGACGTGAACGGCTCGTTGCGGAAGACGGAGAACGATCCGATCAGGAGCTTCCCGTTCCCCATCAGGTTCTTCCACTGGCGGCCCATCACGGGGTTGATCGGCCATTGGTAATAGGTGCGCACCACGACGATGCTTTCCTTCTCGCCGATATCGAACGCCGGCTCGGTGAAATTGTCGTCCTCGTCGACCGGCTTGGTGAACTCCACCTCCTGAAACGTGTCGAAGGACCTCACGTCGAGATAGAAGTCGCCGCCGTCGCAGTTGATGAAGACGGACGCGCGGGCGCAGACCTCCGCCTTGAAGTCGGCCTGCGACATGTTGGCGTTCTGCGCCTGCCCGGTGCGGATGAGGCGCGCGGTCTCGAACACGGCGTTCTCCATCACCTGCTCGGCAATGAAGACCAGCGCGGTCTCGGCGATGACGAACATCAGGAAGAAGAAGACGGGCGCGATGATCGCGAACTCGATGGCGACCGACCCATCCTCGTTGCGGCGCAGCCGGACGAAGCGCAGGCGCCTTGTGCGCCGCGCCCCGACCTCGGACGGATGGGAGCTACGCTCTCTCACGGTCTTGAAACTCCGCAGTGCATCTGATCCGATGCCATATAGCAGAGCGGTTCTACGAAAACTTTACACAAGCGGTCGAAGCGCCGCCTTCCTTGAGCTATCGTAAACGAGCCTTGAATGGCTACTGCCCGGTGGCGAACTGCTGCCGCGTCTGGATCTGCTCCTTGGCGGCATCGAACCTTGCGGGATCGTCGCCGACGGAGATCACCTGCTCGCACACCGGCGCGCAGGAGAAGGTCTGCCGGCTGTTCCCGTAGAAGATGGTCGTCAGCTGGCGGATGTCGGACGAGACCCGCACCGTGGCGTTGAGGATCTCCGCGCCGGAAGCATCGATGGCTATAAGGTTCGTCGTGCCGGCCGACTTGCCGGTGAGGACGAGCGTCTCCTCGTCGCTGACGCTGGCGTCGGCGATGCTGGGATTGCCGATGATGATCGTGTGAGCCGGCCGCTCGAGCTTGAGGATCTTGGCGAAATCTATGGTGACGTCGATGAGCTCGTTCGCCGAAGCGGCAGCGCCGCCCGCGACGAGCCCGAAGCAGGCGACGCCCGCGATCGCCAGCCTGCGTCCAAATACGCCGATAAGAGCTCGCATCAGAGTGCTCCTGTTTGCTTGCCAATCCGGCAGCCTCGAGGTCGCGCCGGATGCCTCGCCTGCTTGGGACGCGGCGCGGCAGTTGCTTTTCTATCCACCGGATGCGGTTAATAGGCGTTTAACAGAAGAAGGATTAGGGTGTCCTGCTGGAGCAAGTAAGATTTTGGCACTGCACTCGTAAAATTGATTCTATTTTTACCATTTGCAGCTTTTCGCCGGGAATTTCGCGGCAAATTGACCAAGTTAACTTTGGTGCAAGCAATGGATGCTAGCTATGCCCCTGGTTTCGGCGGCAAGTCCATCGAAGCAGGGCCACAGTTAGTGGAGTTTAGGAGCAGAGAGATGAAGAAGGTTATCACTCGCTTTGCGAAGGACGAGTCTGGTGCGACCGCCATCGAGTACGGTCTCATCGCGGCTCTGATCTCGGTCGTGATCATCGGTGTTCTGTCGACCATCGGCACGAACCTGACCGGCAAGTTCAACGAGATCGCGACTCAGCTGCAGTAGTTCGGCGCTGAGTGCCGTCGAGCTGAAACGGAGGGCACTGCCCTCCGTTTCCTTTCGCGCGTTCGTCTGGCGAGGACGGTCGGCGTTTCCGGTTTGGAAACCAATTGCTGGAACCGTCGGCTGAGTCGGGCTCACCGGGTGGCACATGACCCTTTCCGTCTTCGCGGCGACTCTCGGCCTGATCCTTTTCCCGCTGGCCATGGTCTATGCCGGCGTGATGGACCTGGTCACTCTCAAGATCCGCAACGTCCTGGTCCTGGGTATCGGCGGCGCGTGGCTCGTCCTCGCCCCGCTGGCCGGATTCAGCCTCGAACAGCTCGGCTGGAGCGTCGCCGTGGCTGCGCTGGTCTTCGCCTGCACGTTCACGTTCTTCGCGCTCGGATGGATCGGCGGCGGCGACGCGAAGCTGGCTGCGATGGCGGCGCTGTGGTTCCAGCCCGGCGAGGCGCTTCTCTTCTTCGTCTATGCGGCGCTATTCGGAGGGGTGCTGACGCTCGTCCTGCTTCAACTGCGCATGCGGATGCTGCCTGCGGCGCTTGGACGCGTCGAGTGGATCGCGCAACTCCACGATCCGAGGACCGGCGTGCCCTACGGCGTCGCCATGGCGCCTGCAGCGCTCCTGGTGCTGCCGCAGACCGCCTGGTTCGCGCACGCGGCGCTCTGACGCCACCGCGCTTCGAACCGGTCCGGTCGCCGGCCCGCCGAACGCCGGCAACAATGGCCGCTGCGTGCATTTAAGAGTGCGAGTATTTCCGCATATTAACCATGTCTTGACCTTTCCTCGCGAGAGTGAATCGCACTGACGGACGCAGTCGCGGACCGAATGAACCGAGGCAAATCACGATGAAGCTGTTTCGCGCCCTCGTGCTCGTTGTGGCGCTCGCCGCGGGCGGCATAGCGGCATATCTCGCGCTCAACATGGGGCCAAGCAGCCCGCCCGCGCCGACCGTGGTGGAGCTCGCTCCGCAGATCCAGTCGCAGGACATCCTCGTCGCCGCGGCGGATATCGGCCAGGGCGAAAGATTGTCGGCCGAGAACATCCGCTGGCAGCGCTGGCCCGAAGATGCGCTGAACAACGTCTACATCCAGAAGCAGACCATGCCGGATGCGGTCGCGGAGCTTGCGGGCTCGGTGGTTCGCAGCCCGTTCGTCGCGGGCGAGCCGATCCGCAACGTCAAGCTGGCCCGGCCGGAGAGCGGCTTCCTTTCCGCCATCCTGCCTTCCGGCAAGCGGGCGGTGGCCGTCCGCGTCTCGGCGCAAAGCACGGCCGGCGGCTTCATTCTTCCGGGCGACCGCGTCGACGTGGTCCAGACGATGACGCAGCAGGCGGCTCCCGACATGCCGGCGGAGAACGTCAGCCGGACGATTCTCAGCAACATCAAGGTTCTGGCGATCGACCAGCAAGTCGACGAGCGCGAGGGCGAGGCGGTGGTGGTCGGCAAGACCGCGACGCTGGAGCTCGACCCGGCTCAGGTCGAGCTCGTGACCTCCGCGGAGGCCGCCGGAACGCTGTCGCTCTCGCTGCGGAGCATTACCGATACCGACCAGGTGGTCTCCGCCGGCGAGGAAAGACAAAGCGGCACCGTGCGCGTGTTCCGCGCCGGTCGCGGCCGCACCACGACGACGCAATGACGATTTCGGCCTGATGCCGGGGAGCAACATGATGACCGTGCTTGGACGAATCCGGGCAACCATTCTCACGATCGCGCTGGCCGCGATTGCCTTGCCGGGTGCCGCGCAGGCGCAAGGCTACATGCAGCTGAACGCCGGCGAGGAGCATCTCTCGCGGTCGATCTCGCTCGGGGTGAACAAGTCGGTGGTCGTCGACCTGCCGCGGCCCGCAGGCGACGTTCTGGTCTCCAACCCGCAGATCGCCGACGCGGTCCTGCGCACCTCGACGCGCCTCTATCTCATCGGGGTGGAGCTGGGCCAGGCCAGCGTCTTCCTCTTCGACGCCGACGGCGGGCAGATCGCCAGCTTCGACGTCCGCGTGGAAGCCGACATGGGAACGCTGAACCAGCTCCTCGCCGAGGCCATTGCCGACGGCTACGTGCGGGCTGAGGCGTTGAACGGCAGCGTCATCCTGCGCGGGGAGGTCGCTTCCTCGACGGCCGCCGGCCGGGCGGTGCAGCTCACGCAGAGCATGATGGAAGCGCGTGTGTCCACGACGACGAACACGACCATGGGCGCGACCGGAGCCGTCAATGCCGCGACCTCGAGGTACGAGGGCGGGCCCGGCATCATCAACCTCATCAACATCCTGGGCGAGGAGCAGGTCGCTCTGAAGGTCTCCGTCGTCGAGGTGCAGCGCTCCGTCGTGAAGCAGCTCGGCATAAACACCGAGGCGCTCCTGATCGGGGACGACTTCCTGTTCGGGACTTTGGCCAACGGCATGAGCCCCATCAACTTCCCGCTGACGGGCGGAACGAATCCCGGCGGGGTCGGAGCGACCGTGGTCGGCGACGATTTCCAGGTCGACGCCACGCTCCGCGCGCTCGAGGAAGCAAGCATGCTGCGCACGCATGCCGAGCCGACGCTGACCGCGGTGTCCGGCGAGACAGCCAACTTCCTCGCCGGCGGCGAGTTTCCGGTGCCGGTCTCCGGCGACGAAGGCGAGATCACGATCCAGTTCAAGCCGTTCGGCGTGAACCTGGCCTTCACGCCGGTCGTCCTCTCTCCGGGGCGCATCAGCCTCAAGATAAGGACCGAGGTGAGCGACCTGTCGTCCAACGGCGCGGTCTCCGTGCCGCTGACCGCCACCGCGTCCGTCACCATCCCGGCGACCACGGTCCGCCGCGCCGAGACGTCGATCGAGCTTCCCTCGGGCGGCTCCTTCATGATCGCGGGTCTGATCCAGGAGGACACGCGCCGCGCCGTCTCCGGCTTCCCGTGGCTGCAGAAGCTTCCGATCCTCGGCTCGATCTTCTCCTCGAAGGACTTCCTGTCCGAGCAGACGGAGCTGCTCATGATCGTGACGGCATACCTGGTAAAGCCGACTTCGCCGCAGGCGCTCTCGCAGCCTGGCGACAACCTGGTCATGGCCAACGACGCCGAGGCCTATTTCCTCAACCGCTTGACCAAGGTCTACGGCACCGACGGTCAAGTTCCCGGCGGGGCGCCTTCGGCCCAAGTCGGCTTCACCTTCGACTGACGGGGAGGGGTCCGTGATCGCTCAAGTTATGCCACCTGCCACTGAAAAGCCGCGCCGCACGCCGGCTCGGGGCCTCCTCGCGGGCGTTGCGCTCGCCGCCTTCGCAGCCCTCGCCGCGGGGTGCTCCAACACCGCGTCGACTGTCGACATGCGCGACTACGACTACCGGCTGCGCCATCCGGTGATGATCTCGGAGGAGCCTGAGGTGCTCGACCTGCCGGTCGGCATGAACGGCCCTGCGATGTCGGCCGAGATAGAGGGCGCGGTCAACGACTATGTGGCGCAGTATCGCGCGCAGGGCACCGGCGCCATCACCATCCAGGTGCCGACCGGCTCGGCCAACGAGGTCGCCGCGGCCTCGACCGGACGGGCCGTGCACTACGCGCTGGTGCGAGACGGCGTGCCGCACGGCCGCATCAGGGTCGCGCCCTATGCCGTCAACGATCGCACGCGGGTCGCGCCTTTGCGCATGTCCTTCCTGCGCGTGAAGGCGACGGTGCCGAGCTGCGGCGTCTGGCCGGACTCCAACACCCCGGACTACCGCAACGAGCCGTACCACGACTTCGGCTGCGCTCAGACGAGCAACCTGGCCGCCATGGTCGCCAATCCCGCGGACCTCGTCCGTCCGCAGCCCTTGGCGCCTTCGCACGGCGGACGGCGGGCCAAGGTCATCAACGATTACGCCGGCGGCGCGGAGACCAGGTCCAATAACACGCTGATCGATAGCGGCACCGGAGGGTGACCATCACATGACGAATCTCGCCTACGACATGGTGGAAGGGGACGACGCGGGGTCGCGTCCGGCGGACGCACGCCCCATCCCGCGGATCACCATACAGGCCTTCTGCGACACGCCGGAGATCGCCGGCACGATCGAGACGGCGGCGATGGACCGGCGGATGGCGCGCGCGCACGTCAAGGTCCACACCGGCGGCCTCAATGCGGCCAGCGAGTTCTACCGCTCCGCCCCCACGCCCAACCTCATCCTCGTGGAGACGCGGATGGAGGTCGACGACCTGATCGACGCGCTCGACGGGCTTGCCGCGGTCTGCGACGCCGGCACCAAAGTCCTGGTCGTCGGCCATTCCAACGACGTGCGGCTCTATCGCGAGCTCCTGAAGCGCGGCGTGTCGGAGTACCTCGTCGCGCCGATCGACGTGATGTCGATCATCGCGGCGATCTCGGGCATCTACCACGACGCGAGCAGCGAGAAGCTCGGCCAGGTCTACGCGTTCATCGGCGCGAAGGGCGGGGTCGGCTCTTCCACCGTCGCGCACAACGTCGCCTGGACCATGGCGCGCCTCATCGGCTCCGACGTGATCCTGGCGGACATGGACCTGCCGTTCGGCACCGCTGGCCTCGATTTCAATCTGGATCCGCCGCAGGGGATCGCCGAGGCGGTGTTCGGGGCGGACCGGCTCGACGAGGTCCTGCTCGACCGGCTGCTCGCCAAGTGCGAGGACCACCTCAGCCTCCTCGCCGCGCCGGCCGCCCTCGACAAGGCCTACGACTTCAACGAGGACGCGTTCGACCAGGTGCTGGAGATCGTCCAGGCGAACGTGCCTACGGTGGTGCTCGACATTCCCCACCTGTGGACCGCATGGGCCCGCAAGACGCTGATCGCCGCCGACGAGGTGGTGGTCACCGCCATTCCCGACCTCGCCAATCTGCGCAACGCCAAGTCCATCGTCGATTTCCTGAAGCAGGCGCGTCCGAACGACACGCCGCCGAAGCTGATCCTCAATCAGGTCGGCGTGCCGAAGCGGCCAGAGATCAAGCCGGACGACTTCGCCGCGGCGCTTCAGATCACGCCGATCGCCAGCATTCCCTTCGACCCGCTGCTCTTCGGGACGGCCGCCAACAACGGCCAGATGATCGCCGAGGCCTCGGCCAAGACGGCCGTGTCCGACGCCTTCACCGACATCGCGCAGGTGGTGACGGGCCGCAAGGAGCTCAAGAAAGCTCGCGGGCGCGGGCTCGACTTCGGACCGCTGTTTCAGCGTTTCAAGTCCAAGCCGAAGCCCAGGTCCAAGGCGAAGAAGGCGAGCTGATACAGGAAGGATCGTAGATGTTCGGTAAGCGCTCCGCCGATCTGCTGGACGACCGGCCGCCCAAGCCGGCCGCGCCCGCGCTCAGGCCCAAGCCTGCCGCTCCGGCGCCCGCCGCCCAGGCGTCCGCCAAGCCTCAGCCGGCTGCCGCCCCGCCGCCTCCCACGGCGGGCCGGCCGCGGAAGACCGACGAATATTACGACCTGAAGACGCAGATATTCGGCGCGCTGATCGATACGATCGACCTGTCGCAGCTGTCCAAGATGGACCTCGACCAGGCGCGCGAGGAGATCCGCGACATCGTCAACGACATCATCACGGTGAAGAACGTGGTGATGTCCATCGCCGAGCAGGAGGACTTGCTCGAGGACATCTGCAACGACGTGCTCGGCTACGGCCCGCTGGAGCCTCTGCTCGCCCGTGACGATATCGCCGACGTCATGGTCAACGGCGCCGACAGCATCTTCATCGAGGTCAACGGCCGCGTGCAGGAGACCGACGTCCGGTTCCGGGACAACTCGCAGCTTCTCAACATCTGCCAGCGCATCGTCAGCCAGGTCGGCCGCCGCGTCGACGAGGCGAGCCCCATATGCGACGCGCGCCTGCCGGACGGCTCGCGCGTGAACGTCATCGCGCCGCCGCTGTCCATCGATGGGCCGGCGCTCACCATCCGCAAGTTCAAGAAAGACAAGCTCACTCTCGATCAGCTCGTCCAGTTCGGCACGATCACGCCGGAAGGCGCGACGATCCTGCAGATCGTCGGCCGCGTCCGCTGCAACGTCCTCGTCTCCGGCGGCACGGGCTCGGGCAAGACGACGCTGCTGAACTGCCTCACGCGCTATATCGACGCCGATGAGCGCATCATCACTTGCGAGGACGCCGCCGAGCTGCAGCTGCAGCAGCCGCACGTGGTGAGGCTGGAGACGCGCCCACCCAATATCGAAGGCGAGGGCGAGGTGACGATGCGCGACCTCGTCAAGAACTGCCTGCGCATGCGTCCGGAACGGATCATCGTGGGCGAGGTGCGCGGCCCGGAGGCCTTCGACCTCCTGCAGGCGATGAACACCGGCCACGACGGCTCCATGGGCACGCTGCACGCCAACAGTCCGCGCGAGGCGCTTTCCCGTATCGAGTCCATGATCACCATGGGCGGCTTCACGCTGCCGGCCAAGACGCTGCGCGAAATGATCGTGTCCTCCATCGACGTGATCGTGCAGGCCGCCCGCCTGCGCGACGGCTCCCGCCGCATCACCCACATAACCGAGGTGCTGGGAATGGAGGGCGACGTCGTGATCACCCAGGATCTGTTCATCTACGACATCGTGGGAGAGGACCCGAACGGCCGCATCATCGGGCGGCATCGCTCCACCGGCATCGGCCGGCCGGGCTTCTGGGACCGCGCCCGCTATTTCGGCGAGGAATCGCGTCTCGCCGCCGCGCTCGACGCGGCCGACACTGGAGAGAAGGTCTAGCCCATGCTCTCGCCCCTCATGATTCAGGTGGCGGTCGTGCTCCTCGTCGTGTTCTCCGTCGGCGGGGTTCTCGTTTCTGTGCTCTATCCGCGCCTGGCCGGCGGGTCGAAGGGCGAGAAGCGGCTCCGATCGATCGCAGATGCCAAGCGCCAGGGCGCCGCCGACCGCATCTCGGTGGAGGAGGGAAGGCGGCGGCGCAGCGTCGAGGACACGCTGAAGGAGCTGGAGGAGACGCAGAAGGCCAAGGCGCGCTCCAGCACCAAGCCCTCTCTCACCGTGCGCATGCGCCAGGCCGGACTCACGTGGAGCAAGAACACCTATTACCTGGTCTGCTTCGCCGCCGCGCTGGGGGCGTTCGCCTTGACGTTTGTCGTCATCGGCTTCGGCCTCATTCCGAGCATCGGCTTCGGCCTCTCGGGCGGCGTGCTGCTGCCGCACTTCTTCGTCAACTTCAAGCGCAAGCGGCGCCTGCTGGCGTTCACCAACGAGTTCCCGAACGCCGTCGACGTGATCGTGCGCGGCGTGAAGGCGGGGCTTCCTCTCATCGATTGCCTGAGGGTCATCTCGACGGAGGCGCAGGATCCGGTGCGCAGCGAGTTCCGCGAGATCGTGGAGGACCAGACGCTCGGCATGCCGTTGTCGGAAGCCGTCGAGCGCCTGCCGGAGCGCATTCCGCTCGCCGAGGCCGGCTTCTTCGCCATCGTGATCGCCATCCAGTCCCGCTCGGGCGGCAGTCTCTCGGAGGCGCTGTCGAACCTCTCCAAGGTGCTGCGCGACCGTAAGAAGATGGCCGGGAAGATTCGCGCCATGAGCGCCGAGGCGAAGTCCTCCGCCGGCATCATCGCCTCGCTGCCGGCGGTGGTGGCGATCCTCGTCTACTTCACCAGTCCCGACTATATCGCGCTGCTGTTTACGGAGACGACGGGCAATATCGTGCTTGGCATCTGCGCTTTCTGGATGTTCCTGGGCGTCATGGTGATGCGCAAGATGATCAACTTCGATTACTGAGGGCGGCGCGTGACCGATTTCTTCGTCGACAACACCCAGCTGCTCATCGCCTTTTGCTCGGCGCTGGCGGTTTTCTCCGCGATCGTCGTCGCCGCCTGGCCCTACCTCGCGCGCGACGAGCTGTCGACGCGCATGCGCCAGGTCTCGAGCGAGCGCGAGCGGATCCGCGCACGCGAGCGCGCCAAGCTGGAAGCGCAGAAGAAGCAGGCCTCGCTGCGCACCGAGCCGAAGAAGCTCTTCAAGGACATCGTCGACCGCTTCAACCTCGCCAAGCAGGCGGAGGACGGCCAGACCGTGCGCATGCTGCGCATGGCCGGCTATCGCGGCCAGAACCCGGTCTTCGTCTTCCTGTCGCTGCGGCTTTTCATGCCGCTGATCATGTTCGCGGTTGCTGCGCTCTACGTGTTCTTCGTGCTGAACCTCGACCAGCCCTTCTTCCTGAAGCTCGCCATCGTCATGGTGGTGGCTTTCGCGGGCTACTACCTTCCGACCGTCTACGTGCGGAACCAGATCACCAAGCGGCAGAAGTCGATCCGCCGCGCCTGGCCGGACGCGCTCGATCTGCTGCTCATCTGCGTCGAGTCGGGCATGGGCATCGAGAGCGCCTTCCGCAAGGTCTCCGAGGAGATCGGCGCGCAGTCCGTGCCGCTGGCGGAGGAGCTGAGCCTCACCACGGCCGAGCTCTCTTACATTCAGGACCGGCGCAAGGCCTACGAGAACCTCGGCGAGCGGACCGGGCTTGAGGGCGTGCGCGGTGTGGTGACCGCGCTCGTGCAGGCGGAGAAATACGGCACGCCGATCGGCACGGCGCTGCGCGTCCTGGCGCAGGAGAACCGCGACATGCGCATGTCGGAGGCCGAGAAGAAGGCCGCCGCTCTGCCGCCCAAGCTGACCGTGCCGATGATCCTGTTCTTCCTGCCGGTGCTCTTCGCGGTGATCATCACGCCGGCGGCGATCCAGGTGTCCAACATCCAGTAGGATGGACTGCCGCCTTCGCGGGCGGCTGTCCCGCCGCGCGGCAGAGCCCGCGCAGCGGCTTCGGCGGCGAGGTCAGATCTTCGCGAGCTCCGCCCAGGTGTTTTCCTGCCCGCCCGATGGGCGAGCGGCAGACGCCGCCGCCGCCGGGGCACCCCCGGTGACGCCGCCGGCCTCGGCATCCTTGCCTCTCAGGCGCAGCACGAGCGCGAGGTTCTGTCGCACCTTCAGCGTGGCCCGCGGGCCCGCCGCCGCCTCGCGCAGGACTCTTTCCGCCTCGGCAAGCTCGTTGGTGAGCATATAGGAGAGCCCGAGATTGTTGAGAATCTGCGGCTCCCCCGGGGCCAGCACCAGCGCCTGGCGGTAGCGCGAGCGAGCGTCGTCGTGCCGGCCGAGCGAATCGAGGATGCCGCCCTCTGTCGACAGGAGCTGCCAGTCTGGATTGTCCGATCGCTGGGCGCGCTGCACGGTCGCCAGCGCCTCGCGGAACTTCCCGTCCGCCGCGAGCGCCTTGCCGAAGGCTGCCAGCACCTCACGGTCCTCGGGATGGTAGATGGCGGCCTTGCGCATGACCGCGACCGCCTGCCCGGTCTCGCCGGCGGCTCTCAGCGCCGCGGAGTAGTTCAAGGCGGCGACCTTGTCCTTCTCGTTCCTGGAGTAGGCCGGGCCCCATTTCTGCACGGCCGCGAGCGCTTCTTCACGGCTCAGATCGGAAGGCGTGACGACCGCGCTGTTGCCGATCGAGCCGGTATGCGCGGGTCCCTGCGAGGCGGACTGGCACCCCGCGAGCAGCGCGACGCCCGCCGCGCCGGCGATGAGCCTGAAGGCGACACCCGTCTGCCGCGTAAGGCCGAATCCAATCCTCATGACGCACGCTCCCCTAAGCAGTGATGCACGAGGCTTAGGGGCGTGGCCGTTAAGGCCTCGTTAACGCTGTTTGTTAATGTCCTCGCCCCTGCCCGGATGGTCCGGCTGGGCCTCCGGAGCCGCGCGCGCAAAGGCGCCGAGCGTACGGCATTCCGCGTCAATCCCGGCAAGAATCGGATAGTCGGAAAGATCGCAGTTGAAGCGGCGCGCATTGTCGACTTGCGGAACCAGACAGGCCTCTGCCAGTCCCGGACGGTCGCCGAAGCAGAACACGGTCTCGAAGGGCCGCCGCGCCAGCTGTGCCTCAAGGCCCGAGAACGCCACCCTGACCCAGTGCTCGTACCATTGCTGCACCTCCGCGTCGGTGGCTCGAAGAACGCCGCTCAGATACCGGCGGACCCTGTTGTTGTTGATCGGATGCAGGTCGGCCGAGATCGTGTGCGCAAATGCCCTGGCCTGTGCCCGCAGCACGGGATCTGCCGGAAAAATGCTCGGCTCCGGGAAGAGCTCCTCAAGCAGCTCCACGATGGCCATGGACTGGGTGACGATCCGCCCGTCGATCTCGAGGCTCGGCATGAGCCCCTGCGGATTGAGCCTTCGATAATCCTGGGACGACAGCGAAGGGATCGCGACATACTCGTAATCGAGGCCCTTCAGGTTCAGCACGATGCGTACGCGCTGGCCCGCGGAGTTCTGGGATCGCGTGTGGAGGCGCAGTCTCATGAGGGAGAGGACCGGTCCACCGACTACGGCGCGATCGACGGCCTGCGCGGCAGGCGCTCCACCGTCAGGGCTTCCGGCCAGCCGATGAAATGCTCGATGCCGGCGACCACCGCGATCAGAGCGAGGGTGGCGCACACGCCCAGGACCAGCGGCCAGCCCGGCCGCCGGCGCGACCAGCGGGACATATAGAGGAGCAGGCGGGCGAAGAGGTCCATTCGATTCCGGTCGCGGCTGTCGGGCCTGACGTGCCCGGTGACGATATCCGATATGGCTGCCGTTTGCCGCGTTGCAAAGCGCCCGCGCGTCGGCTCTAAGCCCGGAAAGCCATTGCCAGCCGGGGATCGCATGGAATTCAGCGCAGTCACGTCCGAGGGCCTCGAAAAGGCCGTCCCCATTCGCGCCGTCGCGCCGGACACGCTCGAGAGCACGCTTCAGGCGCTCGACGGGCGGCAGCGGCGATTCGTGGAAGCGCAGGGCTTCAAGGCCGACGCAGGCCGCCACGTGCTCGTCCCCGGCCCCGACGGAGAGGTCGACGGCGTGCTCTTCGGCCTCGGCAAGGCCGATTCGCCCGAGCGCACGCCGCTGATCTTCGGAAAGCTCGCCGCGGCGCTGCCGGCCGGCGCCTATCGGCTCGTCGACGGCGTCGAGAGCCCGGCGCTCGCCGCGCTGGCCTTCGCGCTCGGCAGCTATCGCTTCGAGCGCTACCGCAAGCCGAGGGAGGAGGGGGCGCGCCTCGTCGTCCCGGAGGCAGACCTGCCCAGGCTTCAGCGCGTTCGCGACGGCGTCTTCCTCACCCGCGACCTCATCAACACACCGGCCAACGACCTCGCGCCCCGCGAACTGGCGGACGCCGTGACGGCGCTCGCGGCGCGCTTCGGCGCCGAGGCGAGCGTTACGGAGGGGGAGGCGCTCGCCCGCGACTTCCCGATGATCCACGCGGTCGGCGCCGCGAGCGACCGGCCGCCGTGCCTTGTCGACATGCGCTGGGGGCGTAAAGATGCCCCGAAGGTGACGCTGATCGGCAAGGGGATCGTCTTCGATACGGGCGGCCTCGACATCAAGCCGGCGGCCGGCATGGCGCTGATGAAGAAGGACATGGGCGGCGCCGCCAACGTGCTCGGGCTCGCCTCCATGATCATGGACGGCGGGCTGAAGCTGCGCCTGAGAGTCCTCATCCCGGCCGCCGAGAACGCCATCTCCGGCCGTGCCTTCCGCCCCGGCGACATCCTCAAGAGCCGCAAGGGGCTGACGGTGGAGATCGGCAACACGGACGCGGAGGGGCGGCTGGTGCTTGCCGACGCCCTGGCGCTCGCCGACGAGGAGGCGCCGGACATCCTCGTCACGATGGCGACGCTGACCGGCGCCGCCCGGGTCGCGCTCGGGCCGGAGCTGCCGGCGCTCTTCACCGACGATTCCGCGTTCGCCGGCGAGCTTGAGGCCGCCGCGGCGGCGGTCTTCGATCCGCACTGGCGCATGCCGCTGTGGAAGCCCTACGATTCGCTCCTCGCCTCCAAGGTCGCCGACGTCAGCCACATCTCGTCCGGGCCGTTCGCGGGCGCGATCACCGCGGCGCTGTTCCTGCGGCGCTTCGTTTCGGACGCGTCCGCCTTCGCGCATTTCGACATCTACGCCTGGAACCCGGCCGCGCGCCCGATCGGGCCGGAGGGCGGCGAGGCGCAGGCTATCCGGGCCTTGTTCCGGATGCTCACCGAACGCTATGGCTGAGTTTTCCTTGCCGCCGGCGCGAAATGCGGATTTAGTCGGTTCGGTTCCGAAACGATATAGCGGGCGGGGGCATGGCGATCGAGATGCGCCCCGGGCAGGCGCTCCGGCTGTGGCACGATGTCTCGCTCGCGCTGGTGCTCGACGACGAGCCGGACCTCTCGGCGCGGCAGATCACCGTGCTGATCACGGTCTATCTGGAGCCGCAGCCGCATACCGTGCGTGCACTCGCCAGGAGGCTCGGCGTCAGCAAGCCGGTCATTACGCGGGCGCTCGACACGATGGGCCGGCAGGGGCTGGTGGCCCGCAAGCGCGATCCCGAAGACCGGCGCAACGTGCTCGTGCAGCGCACGGTGAGCGGCGCCCTGTTCCTGGAGCGGCTCGGCGACCTCATTATCGCCAAGGCCGGGGCGCTGCCGCCGTAGCGATGCGCTCCTGCCCCTCGCGTGGTACGGCGAGTGTAGATTTCGGCCTTCCCACCACCCTCATGCTGAGGTGCGAGCGCCGCAGGCGCGAGCCTCGAAGCACCATCGGGGGAATACGGCGCCGCGATCTCCCATGGCAACGCCGTGCCACCGCCCTCGTCCTTCGAGGCTCCCCCGGATCAAGTCCGGGGTCGCACCTCAGGATGAGGGCTTCTCACCTCCACATTCGTAGCGCCCGTTTGGCGGCATTACGCCCCTACGACTGACCGAGAACTGACGTGACGCCCCTCGATCCGCGCCGCAACGCCGTTCGTGCCGACCTCGCCGACAGCGCGCTGGAGGGCCGGGTGGAGGCGGATCGTTTCGTCCCCGGCGAGGATTTCCGCGTGACCGCCCCGCTGGCGCCGCTCCGCCGCGAGCCGTCGGACATGGCCGCGCTCGACACGGAGGCTCTGCGCGGCGAGCTTGTGCGCGTCTTCGAGACGAGGCCGGACGGCTGGAGCTGGGTACAGCTCGCCGCCGACCGCTACGTGGGCTGGATGCCGCAGGCAGCGCTCGCCGCACCGGGGCCGGAGCCCACGCACCGCGTCACGGCGCTTCGAACGTTCGCCTTCTCCGAGCCCGACATCAAATCCCCGCCGCTCACCGCGTTGCCGCTCGGCGCCGAAGTGACGGTGACGGGCGAGGCGGAGGACAGGAACGCCCGCTACGCCCTGCTCGATTCGGGCGGCGCAGTCGTTCTCCAGCACCTTTCGCAGGTCGCCTTCTTCTCCTCCGACTGGACCGGGATCGCGGAGCTTTTCCTCGGGACGCCGTATCTGTGGGGCGGCAAGACCAGTCTCGGGCTCGACTGCTCCGGCCTCGTCCAG
>CAZMJQ010000112.1:0-3531 GCA_964566475.1 uncultured Propylenella sp.
ACACGCGGCTCGGCCGGACCGTGCTCAGGGAAAGCGCCAGCCTGGAAGTGATGGCCGACGCGGTCACGCGCTACGTCGCGGAGCGCATCGTGGAGCGGGAGAAGGCGATCGAGGGCGACTGGCTCACACGCGCCGTGCGGAACCGGGAGGGGTTGCTCGGAACGCCGGCGCCGCGCAGCGAGAGCTATGCCGTGATCTGGGGCCTGTGCGGCTTCGGGCTCGGCATGATCGCGGGCATGTTCCTGCTTCTCGCCTATGCCTGGTTCATGGCCGGCTGACGGAGTGGGTGCTCCGCTCCGTCTCAACGATCTCGCCGGACGCCGCCAGGCCCCGGTGGATGACCGTGAGCTCGTAGGTAGCGTTCGTCTCGGCGATCTCATGCAGCGCGTAACCCGCCGCGCGGGGGCCGCTCGACGTCATGGCGCTTCCTGCGGGCACGCCGATGACGGGGACCATCGTGCCGGAGCCCTTGATCGCCGTGGTCATGCGGATGTGCTCGTGGCCGTGCAGGATCAGCTCCGCGCCGTGGCGCTCCACGGCGCGGCGGAAGCGGCGGCCGTCGGTGAGCTTGCGCCACGTGCCCGTCGGATCGAGGAGCTTCGGCGGGTGGTGGATGAGGATGACGCGGAAGAGGCCTTCTTCGCGCGCCTCGTCGAGCAGCTTGCAGAGACGCTGTGTCTGGCCCTCGCCGACCCGGCCGGTCGCCATGAAGGGCGCCGTCGCCACCGCCGAGGAGACGCCGATCAGCGCCACATGGCCCTTGCGCCGCATGAACGGGAAGAGCGCCTTTTCGATGAACTCCGCGTCGTCGCTGGCCATCCATGGCGCCCAGAGCCGGCGATACCGGTGATGGGCCCGCGGCACATAGGCGTCGTGGTTCCCCGGAATGGCGGTGACGCGCTCCGGCGGCCCGAGCTCCTCCAGCCAGACGCGGGCGTTCTCGAACTCTTCGCGCGTGGCGATGTTCGTAAGGTCGCCGGTGACGGCGATGTGATCGGGCTCCTGTGCGCGCAGGTCGTCGACGATGCGGTCGAGCGTGTCCGACGTCATCGCGCGGGAACGGATGCGCCGCCAGTTGGTGTAGCCGACGATCCGCTTGGAGATGTAGTCGCGTAGCCGCAGTCCCGGAACAGGGCCGAGATGCACGTCGGAAAGATGCCCGAGACGGAACATGCGCCGATCTAACGCAAGGGCCTGGAGCGGGGGTCCGCGATCAAGGCGCTGAGCGCAAATCTTTCCCACACGGGGGAGGCCGGTCTGCGTCCGGCGCGAAACTGTGCTACCGCACGCGCGTCATGGCGCTTCGCCTCCATCACCGCCTCATGCAGCGCGGCTATCTCGCCTATTCCCGCCTCGCGCGCGGCATGACGCTCGGCGTGCGGGCCGTGCTCTTGAAGGGAAACCGCGTCGTCCTGGTGAAGCACACCTATGTTCCCGGCTGGCATTTTCCGGGCGGCGGCGTGGAGACGGGCGAGAGCCTCGGCGAGGCGCTGGAGCGGGAGATCCGCGAGGAGGCGGGCGCGGCGCTGACCGGGCCGCCGGAGCTCTTCGCCATCTACCGGAACGCGCGTGGCCACCGTGCCGACCATGTGGCCCTTTATGTGTGCCGGGAATGGGAGGCACGCGAGATGCCACGTCTGCCCAATCGGGAGATCGTCGCGTGCGAGTCTTTCCCGGCCGACGACCTGCCCGACGACGTCTCGCCCGCCACGCGGGCGCGGCTCCGCGAGGTGCTCGCCGGCGAGCCGCCGCCCGCCGATTGGTGACGGACGCTCAGCGCGTCGGGATGCCCGTTCCACGCAGGCGGTCGCGGTCGTGCGGGGCGTCGATGATGATGAGCGGCCCGAGCGGCACGATGCGCGTCGGATTGATGCTCTCGTGGCTGAAATAATAGTGCTGCTTCGTGTGCTCCAGGTCGACGGTATCCTTGACGCCGGGCATCTGGAAAAGGTCGCGCACATAGCCCGACAGGTTCGGGTAGTCGCCGATGCGGCGCCGGTTGCACTTGAAGTGGCTGTAGTAGACCGCGTCGAAGCGGATCAGCGTGGTGAAGAGGCGCCAGTCCGCCTCCGTGAGCTGGTCGCCGACCAGGAAGCGCTGTTCGTCGAGTCGCTGGTCGAGATCGTCGAGCGTGTTGAAGAGCGCGCGGAACGCCTCCTCGTAGGCCTCCTGCGTGCGCGCGAAGCCGGCGCGGTAGACGCCGTTGTTGACCGTCTCGTAGACCGTGCGGTTCACGGCGTCGATCTCTTCGCGCAGCTCCTCCGGATAGAAGTCGAGCGTCGCGTCGCCGAACGCGTCGAAGGCGCTGTTGAACATGCGGATGATCTCGGAGGACTCGTTGGAGACGATGGTCTCGCGCTCCTTGTCCCACAGCACCGGCACGCTGACGCGGCTGGTGCAGTCTGGTAGCGCCTTGAGGTAGATCTCGTAGAGCCGGCTCTTGGCGTAAAGGTGGTCGGGCCAGTTCTCGTTGAACTCCCAGCCCTCCTCGAGCATGTGCGGTTCGACGATCGAGACCGCGATGACGTCGGTGAGCTTCTTGATCTTGCGGAAGATGAGCGTCCGGTGCGCCCAGGGGCAGGCGAGCGAGACGTAGAGATGGTAGCGGTCGGGCTCCGCC
This sequence comes from uncultured Propylenella sp., assembly GCA_964566475.1. Taxonomy (GTDB): domain Bacteria; phylum Pseudomonadota; class Alphaproteobacteria; order Rhizobiales; family Afifellaceae; genus DASWJZ01. The sequence goes on from CAZMJQ010000112.1 coordinate 2,621, forward strand.
TTGAAGCCGCCCTCGCCGGAGGGGCCGGGCGAGCCGTCGGCCGTGACCCAGTTGCGGAACCGCGCATCCGCCCGCACGAAGCGTCCGTCGTTGATGCGCGGGTCGCGTTTCCCGTGCTTCTCCCATTTGCCCTCTACGAGCATGCCCATGCGACACCGTCCCGGCTTGCGAGCCTTCAATTGCGAAGCTGCGTCATGCCCTCTTGGGAACGGCGGGGCAAGGTCGCCGCAGCGGGGCGGAGCCGTTCCGGCTTGCCCGCGTCACCTCCTCATGATAGGGGCGCGCGCCATGAATGGAACCGTCAAGCATCATTCGCGACGAAGGCTGGGCGCCGCGCGTCGTTTCCCACGCGCCGCCGTCCCGCCGCGCTGACGCGCCGTTTTGAGGCGATCCGCGGCGTTTCGCCACGAAACTCGCGGATTTGCCATGACGACCGACACGGCCCTCACACGTTCCGAGCTCTCCTCCGATTCCGACGCCATTGAGGCGCTGCACCGCGCCGCCTTCGGCCCGGGCGCGTATGCCCGCGCGGCGTTCCGCGTGCGCGAGCAGGCGCCGCACGACCCCGCTCTGTCGTTCCTGACGGAGCTCGGCGGCGCGCTCGTCGCCTCCGTGCGCCAGACGCCGATCGACGTCGGCGGGGCGCGCGGGCTTCTCCTCGGCCCGCTCGTCGTCGATCCCCCCTACACGGGCCTCGGCTACGGCAAGGCCCTGATGCGCCACGCGGTGGACGAGGCGGCGAAGGCGGGGTGGCCGTTCATCCTGCTCGTCGGGGACGAGCCGTATTACTGGCCGTTCGGCTTCAAGGCGCTGCCGCCGGGGCATGTGAGGATGCCGGGGCCGGTCGACCCGGCGCGGTTCCTCGTGGCGGAGCTGAAGCCCGGCGCGGCGGAGGCGCTCGCGGGAATGGT
>CAZMJQ010000113.1:0-3350 GCA_964566475.1 uncultured Propylenella sp.
CCTGCGAAGCGGATGTGCGGAGCGGCCTTCAGGCGGAGCGTTGCGTCGAGAAGCCGCGGCGAGTTGAGGAACGTGTTGCGGTGCACGCCTCCGAGCCGGGCGAACTCGGCGTTCTCCAGCCCCGGAATGGTGCGGAAGAGGTGCACCTGCTCGCCGTGCTTCATCTTGGTCTGGAAGCCGACCATGTTGTACAGCGTGCCGAGCGCGTTGTCCTGGCGCAGCTGCACGACGGCATACGGCTTCTCGTGCGGCTTATGGCGGTTGGTGAGGCCCATCGGTTTCATCGGGCCGTGGCGCAGGGTCTCGATCCCGCGCTCGGCCATCACCTCGACCGGCAGGCAGCCGTCGAAGTAGGGCGTGTCCTTCTCCCAGTCGTGGAACACCGCCTTCTCAGCCGCGATCAGGCCTTCAACGAAGGTGTAGTACCGGTCGCGGTCGAGAGGGCAGTTGATGTAGTCGGCGCCGGTGCCGCCGGGACCGGGCTTGTCGTAGCGCGACTGGAACCACGCGACGTCCACGTCGATCGTCTCGCGATAGACGATCGGCGCGATCGCGTCGAAGAAGGCGAGCCGCTCCGTTCCAGTCGTTTCCATGATCGACGCGGCCAGGGCGGAGGAGGTGAGGGGGCCCGTCGCCACGATGGCCGGGCCCCGTTCGGGCGGCGGGAGCGTCGTCACTTCGTCCGTTTCGACGCGGATCAGCGCGTGCGTGCGGATCGCCGCGGTCACTGCCTCGGAGAAGCCTGTGCGGTCGACCGCCAGCGCGCTGCCGGCCGGCAGCTGATGCGCATCCCCCATCCGCATGATGAGCGACCCGGCGCGGCGCATCTCGGCGTGCAGCAGCCCCACTGCGTTGGTCTCCGCATCGTCGGAACGGAAGGAGTTGGAGCAGACGAGCTCGGCGAGCCCGCCCGTGTGGTGCGCCGGCGTCTGCACGGCCGGGCGCATCTCGTGGAGCACGACCGATACGCCCGCTTCGGCGAGCTGCCAGGCGGCCTCCGAGCCGGCGAGTCCCCCGCCTATGATGTGAGCTGTGGTCTTGGGCATGGCCCCGATATGGGGCAGGCGGGGCAGACGCGGCAAGAGCGGCCGATAGAGCCGCGGCCGCGCGGGCGGCTAAGCCGCCGGGCGCCGCGTGTGGCGGCCTTCGTTCACCTCGCCGCTCTCCGGCGAGACCACGTGCCCAGGCGAGGCCGGTCCTTCCTGCGGCAAGCGGCGTGGAGAGGCCGGCCAGAAGCGCACCTGTTGCGCGAGGCATACACTTCGGAAAGGAAATTGCCTGACGATCGAATGGATTGGCCGGAGTTGGGGGGCTTCGGCGGCCACCGCCCGCTACCCTGGTTTGCCGCAACATGTCGGCTCGCGTAGTCTGATGGCATGCAGAAACGAATTCTCACGCACCTGTGCGTCGTGATGGCCCTGGCGGTGGCCGCCGAAAGCGCCTTCGCCGTCAACTGGTTCAGCCGGGGACACGGCCGCGCGCCGGAAGCCGACCGCGTCCACGTCTGCCACGGGTATATGTGCCGGATCGTCACGCCGGTCCGCCTGAGCGCGGGCGACATCGCCGAGATCGCCGGAGACCTTGGAAACGGGACCGCGAACGCCGAGGCGGAGCGTCACGCCATCTCCCGCGCGGTCCAGACCTTCGAGCGCATCGTCGGCGCTCGCGTCGGCACGGCCAATGACCTGCCGGGCATGCAGTTCGGCCAGGGCAGCCCGGACCAGATGGACTGCATCGACGAGGCGACCAACACGACGAGCCTGCTTGTGCTCCTGACGATGCACGGCTACCTGCGCCACCACCATGTCGCCGAGCCCGCCTCGCGCGGCTTCTTCCTCGACGGGCGCTACCCGCACGCGACGGCGGTTGTCGTCGAGAGGGCCGGCGGCGCAAAGTGGGCAATCGATTCCTGGCCGCGGGCGAACGCCGAGCCGCCTGTAATCCAGCCGCTGCCGGAATGGCGGCGGTCCCGTTCCGGCCCGGAGACATAGACAAGCGTGGGCACAAACGAAAAGGCCGGTGGGCGTCGCCGCCCCCGGCCTTTGTTTGCCCCGGCCTTTGTTGCAGGCGTGCAACCGCCGTTCGCTTAAAGCTGCGAGGCTTCGCGGGCCAGCCGGCCGATGTCGCCCCGGTGGATGCCGAGGTCGTTCAGCTCGCGCGGCGAAAGGCCCTGCAGCTCACGGACCGTCTCGCGGTAGCGCCGCCAGCGGCGGAAGCGGTTCATGATCGAGGTAGTGTTGCGCGACATAAGTCTCTGTCCTTCTTCGCGCCCGCACCATGCGGGCGATCACCTTGCCTGGTGACATGGCGCATATAGGGGCTCGCCACTGCATTGTGCACTGCATCAAACGCATGGCTGCATTGCCGCAAACTCCTGAGTTTGCGCTGCAATTCCGTCACGTTTCGTTAACGATTCCGCAAGGCCGGGACCTTTGCCCCAGAGATTGATGCCAGCCGCCTCTGCGGCGGCGAGAGGCTACCGCGCGGGCGCGGCAGGCGCCTCGCGCTTCTTGGCCGGCGTGCGCTCAAGCTTCTTGATGCGGCGCGGGGCCTTGCCGGAGAGGTCGGCGATCTTGCGGTCCTGGTCCATGATGTAGGTCATGGCCGGGGCGTCGCCGTCCAGGCCGCCGAGATCGGCGGCCGGCACCTTGCGGTTGGAGGCGCGGCTGCCGTCCTCGTAGAGGACGTCGAAGAGCACGACGCCGGTGTCCTGTCTGGGCTTCTTGCGGGCCATTTTATTCTTTCTCCGCAGAGTCTTGCGGCATTGTCTCGGGGGCGTCGGCGGGTGCTGCGGCGTCGGGAAGCGCGTCGCGCTCCTCGCGGCGCTTCTGCGCGTCCTCCTCGCGGCGCTGCAGCCGCTCCTGCTTCTTCTGCTGCTTGGCGCGGTCGCGGTCGCCGCGCTGCTGGCGGTAGTTGGGAGGCCGGGGGGCCATCGCGTTCTCCTCGCCTGGGCTCGGGAGCCGCCTTGCGTGAAAAAAGGAGCCCGGCGCGGATGGGCGCCGGGCGGTCGTCTCGGGCCTTTGCGGGCCTACTCCATGCGCAGATTGGACGCGGCGGGCTTGCCGCGGTCCATCACCACCTCAAAGCTCACCTTGTCGCCCTCGTTGAGGGAGGAGATGCCGGCGCGCTCCAGCGCGGAGACGTGGACGAAGACGTCCTTGGCGCCGTCGTCCGGGGCGATGAAGCCGAAGCCTTTGGTGTGGTTGAAGAATTTTACAGTGCCTGTGGGCATGAGATGCCTCCTCTGGAGATCGCGCGGCTGCGACCATCGCCTCCGCCTGTCCGTATTCGGCGTCGACTTGGCGAATCCCCGAGGGGCAGCAGACAAGACCGGCGAAGTCAGGAACGCG
>CAZMJQ010000114.1:0-4805 GCA_964566475.1 uncultured Propylenella sp.
GCCCTTCGGCACGACGGGATAGAAGAAGCCCGCGACATAGATGCTGCGGGCATCGAGCGCCGTTGCCATCTCCTGCGCGAGCTTCGCCTCGCCCAGCATGACCGGAATGATCGGCGTCTCGCCCGGCAGGAGGTCGAAGCCAGCCGCCGCAAGTCCCGAGCGGAAGCGGCTTACGAGCTTCGTCAGGTGCGCGCGGCGGTCGTCCGCGGCCTCGGCGATGTCGATCGCCTTCAACGCCCCCGCGGCCACCGGCGGCGCCAGCGAGTTGGAGAAGAGGTAGGGCCGGGCGCGCTGGCGCAGCATGTCGATGACCGGCTGCGGCGCGGCGACGAAACCGCCCATGCCGCCGCCGAGCGTCTTGCCGAGCGTGCCGGTCACGATCTGGACCCGGTCGCCCGCGCCGGTGAGCGCCGGCGAGCCTCGCCCGCCCTCCCCCAGGTGTCCATGGGCGTGGCAGTCGTCCACCATCACCAGCGCGCCGTGGCGCTCCGCCAGGTCGCAGATCGCGGGGAGCTTCGCCACATAGCCGTCCATGGAGAAGACGCCGTCCGTGGCGATCAGCTTGAAGCGCGCGCCGTCCGCATCCGCCTCCTTCAGCCGCGTCTCCAGCTCGTCCATGTCGGAATTGGCGAAGCGGTAGCGCTTCGCCTTGCACAGGCGCACGCCGTCGATGATGGACGCATGGTTCAGCGCATCCGATATGATCGCGTCATCGGCCGCAAGCAGCGGCTCGAAGAGGCCGCCATTGGCGTCGAAGCACGCCGCGAAGAGGATTGCGTCGTCCTTGCCGAGCCAGCGGGCGATGCGCTCCTCGAGCTGCCGGTGCAGCGTCTGCGCCCCGCAGATGAAGCGCACCGACGCCATGCCGAAACCGTACTCGTCGAGCGCCGCGCGCGCGGCGGCGATCACGTCGGGATCGTCGGCAAGCCCGAGGTAGTTGTTGGCGCAGAGGTTGAGCATCTCGCGCTCGCCGCCCTGCGCACGCTCGTCCCTGATGCGGATGTGGGCGGACTGCGGCGTCGTTATCTGCCGCTCGCGCTTGTAGAGTCCGTCGGCCTCGATGGTGGCGAGCTCGTCGGTCAGGTGGGCAAGCAGGGACTGGGCCACGGGCGGCTCCGTTCAAGGCTTCGCCCAATCTAGGCTGACGCGCACGCGGCGCAAGGCGGATCGGCTTTCGCCTCAGACGAAGAGACCGGACAGCCCCGCGTCCCAGAAGAGCTTCATGGCAATCGCCACGAGCAGGACCAGGATCAGCCGGTCGAAGGCCTGCGGGCTGAGCAGCTTCGCCAGCCGCGCGCCGATCGGCATTCCGGCAGCCACAGGCACGAGCGCGACCAAGCTGTAGAGCATACGCTCCCACGTCAGCAGGCCAGCCAGCATCAGCGCCGGAATCTGCGTCAGGACGAACGCCAGAAACAGCGCCGAGACGGTCAGCACGAACTGCGGCCGGGAAAGCCGCATACCGTTGGCGAAGGTCACGCTCACCGGCGCGGAGACGCCCGTCGCTCCCTGTAGTGTGCCGGCCACGGCACCCACGGCCGGCGCCCACCTGCGCGCCGTCGCGGGAGGGATCGTCAGCGCCGGCCGCGCAAGCCGGAGGATGACGAAGAGGATCGTCGACAGGCCGAGACCGAGCGAGAGGAGGTTGGCCGGCAGCGTCGTGAGCAGCCACGTCCCGGCCATGATGCCGAGAGCCGCCCAGAGAAGCAGACGGGGCAGGAACGTCAGCCCCGGCCAGTGCGACCGGAAGTGCCAAGCCTGCCAGGTGTTGGTGACGAGAATCGGCACGATAAGGACCGCGATGGCGAACGGCACGCCGAAGAACGCGGCAAGGGCCGGCACCGCGATGACGGGAATGCCCATGCCCGTCGCGCCCTTCAGCGTACCGCCGGCCACGAGCGCTATGAAGATGACGAGAAGCTCGATGATCATCTGATTGGATCGGCAGGCTCGGCGCAGCCGGATCGCCTCGCCGGACGTGAAGGGGCCCGCGGCTTGGCCGCGGGCCCGGTGCTTTCTCGGGGCAGCAGCGCGTCGCTCTCCTACGCCTTCCCGGCCTCGCCGGGATCGTCGGCGGCGCTGTCTTCGCCCGCCTCCTCGTCAGAGCTCTCCGGCTCGTCCGCCTCGGCCGCGGCGTCACCGCCGTCGTCCTGCTGCTTCCTCAGGGCGGCGCCGAGGATATCGCCGAGCGAGGCGCCGGAATCGGTCGAGCCGTACTGGGCCACCGCCTCCTTCTCCTCGGCGATCTCGAGCGCCTTGATGGAGAGCGATATCTTCCGGTTCTTCTTGTCGATGTTGGTGACGCGCGCGTCGACCTTCTCGCCGGGGGCGAAGCGGTCTGGCCGCTGCTCCGACCGGTCGCGCGAGAGCTCGGCGCGACGGATGAAGGCGGTTAGGTCGGAATCGGCGATCTTCACCTCGATGCCGGAATCCATCACCTGCGTCACCTCGCCGGTCACGATGGCGCCCTTGCGGACCCCGCCGGCCGCCGATGCTTCCATCGGATCGCCGCCGACCTGCTTGATGCCGAGCGAGATGCGCTCCTTCTCCACGTCGACGTCCAGGACCTTGGCCTGGACCATGTCGCCCTTCTTGTAGTCCTCCATCGCCTCCTCGCCGGAGCGGCTCCAGTCGAGGTCGGAGAGGTGGACCATGCCGTCGACGTCGTTCTCGAGGCCGAGGAACAGGCCGAACTCGGTCTTGTTCTTGACCTCGCCCTCCACGGTGGAGCCGACCGGGTGCTTCTCGGCGAACTCCTCCCAGGGATTGCGCATGGTCTGCTTGAGGCCGAGCGACACACGGCGCTTGGCAGGGTCGACCTCCAGGATGACCACCTCGACCTCCTGCGAGGTGGAGACGATCTTGCCCGGATGGACGTTCTTCTTCGTCCAGCTCATCTCGGAGACGTGGATCAGTCCCTCGATCCCCGGCTCCAGCTCCACGAAGGCGCCGTAGTCGGTGATGTTGGTGACGCGCCCGGTGAACTTGGTGCCGATCGGGTACTTGGCCTCGATGCCCTCCCACGGATCGGTCTCGAGCTGTTTCATGCCGAGCGAGATGCGGAACGTCTCCGGGTTGATGCGGATGATCTGCACCTTCACCGTCTCGCCGATATTGAGGATCTCGGAGGGGTGGTTGACGCGCCGCCACGCCATGTCGGTGACGTGCAGGAGGCCGTCGATGCCGCCAAGGTCCACGAAAGCGCCGTACTCGGTGATGTTCTTCACCACGCCGTCGACGACCTGCCCTTCGTTCAGGCGCTGCACCAGCTCGGAGCGCTGCTCGGCGAGCGTGTCCTCAAGCACGGAGCGGCGCGAGACGACGATGTTGCCGCGCCGCTTGTCCATCTTGAGGATGCGGAAGGGCTGCGGCGAGTTCATCAGCGGGCCGACGTCGCGCACGGGGCGCACGTCGACCTGGCTGCGCGGCAGGAAGGCCACCGCGCCGTCGAGATCGACGGTGAAGCCGCCCTTCACCTGATTGAAGATCTGACCGGTGACGGTGTCGTTCTTCTCGAAGCTTTCTTCCAGCCGCACCCAGCTCTCTTCGCGGCGCGCCTTCTCGCGCGACAGCATCGCTTCGCCGAGAGCGTTCTCGATCCGCTCCAGATAAACCTCGACCTCGTCGCCGGGATTGAGCTCCCCGTCGCGGCCGCGTACGCCGAACTCCTTCAGCGGCACCCGCCCCTCGACCTTCAGGCCGACGTCGACGACGGCGACGTCCTTCTCGATCGCGACGACCATGCCCTTGACTACGGATCCTTCGACAAGGTCGTTCTTGGCAAAAGACTCCTCCAGGAGAGCGGCGAAATCCTCCCTCGTTGGCTGCTGCGGTTCGACTGCTGGCATCAAGACTCCTTGCGGACGGCACTCACCTTTGGTTCCCGCCCTGCGCCGGATTGGTTTGCGTTTGCCGCCTCCCGCCTCCCCACTCCTCGTTGAGCGGGCCGGCGCGTCGAAGCCGAAGGCGACGAGCTTCGTTCCCGGATGGCGCGGCGTCCGAAACGACAAACAGGCACACCCTTGCGGGGCGCGCCTTCTCATCGGCTCGCAATAGCGCGGCTCACATAGTCCACAGCCGCCCGGAACGCTGCTTCTATATCCTTATCGGTTGTGTCGAGCAAGTAAGCGTCTGGGGCCGGGCGGAGCGGAGAGTCGGCCCGCCCCATGTCCCGCGCATCCCGCTTCCTGATATCCGACAGGACTTCCGCCTCATCTATATCGGTGCCGCGCTCGCGCAGCTCGAGAGCGCGCCGGTGCGCCCGAGCTTCAGGCGTCGCGGTGACATAGAGCTTTGCCGGCGCCTCCGGGAGCACGACCGTCCCGATGTCGCGCCCGTCCAGCACCGCCCCCGGCGGACGGTGCGCGAAGTCGCGCTGCTTCTCGACCAGCACCCGCCGCACCTCCGGAATGACTGCGATCTTCGAGGCGGCCTCGGACAGGGAATGGTGAGAGAGCGCGATCGGGTCGAGATCGTCGAAATCCACGTCCTCCGCGAGCTTCGCAGCGACGTTCTCGGGATCGCCGCCGCCGCGCCAGTCCCCCCAGGCCGCCGCCGCGGCGCGATAGGTCAGCCCCGTGTCGAGATGGCGGAGGCCGTAGTGCTTCGCCAGCCGGCGCGCCAGGGTGCCCTTGCCGCTGGCGGCCGGGCCGTCGATGGCGATGACGAGCGTCTCCCGGCTCACGCCGCTTCCGCGCCGTCGGCGAAGCGTCCGCCGACGCCCCGCAGGAGGTCCGCGAAATCGGGGAAGGACGTGCCGATGATGGCGCCGTCGTCGACTTCGACGGGCCGCTCCGCCGCCAGCC
>CAZMJQ010000115.1:0-5240 GCA_964566475.1 uncultured Propylenella sp.
ACCTTCAGCCAGAGCGAGCCCGAGGCGGTGGAAATGATGCGGGCCTCGCTGCGCGACCTTTACGGCACCGGCGAACCGATCCTTGAGCAGTATTTCACTTATTGGCGGCGATTGCTGATGCTGGATTTCGGACCGTCGCTGTCGGCCTTTCCGACGCCGGTCTCCGTCCTGATCGGCCGGGCGCTGCCGTGGACGGTCGGGCTGCTTTTCACCTGCACTCTGATCGCGTGGGTGCTCGGGAACCTCCTCGGCGGACTCGCCGGCTACTATCGCAACAGCAGCGCGCTGAAGCTTTTCGGCGTCGTTGCCATGGGCTTCCATCCGATCCCCTACTACATCATCGCGTTCGTCCTGCTCATCATCTTCGGCTTTCTCTGGCCGATCCTGCCGATCAGCGGCGGCGCGGCGCAGAACCTCCAGCGGGGCTTCAATCTCGAGTTCATCCTCAGCGTGCTGCGCCACTCGATCCTGCCGGCGCTCTCGATTGTGCTCGTCGGCATCGGCGGCTGGTTCATGGGGATGCGTGCGCTCGTCTCCAACATCGTGACCGAGGACTACGTCGTATATGCCGAGCTCGGCGGGGTTGCCCGGCGGCGGATCATGCCGTTCTACGTCATGCGGAATGCGCTCGTCCCACAGATAACCGGGCTCGCCATGTCGCTCGGGGCGATCTTCAACGGTGCCATCATCGTCGAGTTCGTCTTCAGCTATCCGGGCCTCGGAAGGCTGCTCATCTCGGCGGTCTATGCCGGCGACTACAGCCTCGTCCTCGGCGTCGCGGCGATCTCGATCATCGCGGTGTCGGCCGCCGTCTTCCTGATCGACGTGCTCTACCCGGTCTTCGATCCGCGGATGCAGCTCTCATGAGCCGCGCATCGACCCGCATCGGCAAAGTGCCGCTCGGCTCCGCGGCGCCGGAGGCCGAGCCCATCGTACGTGATGAGACCGGAGGCGTATCGGCGGATACGGTGCCCGCGCAGACCGGCGTCGCAACGCTCCATAGGATCATCGGCGACCTCTTTCGCTACAATCGCGAGTTTGCCCTTGGAGCGATCCTGACCGGGGTCGTGGTCGGCATGGCATTCCTGTCGGTATTCTCACCGTATTCGCCGACCAGGATCTATGTTGTCGTGCCGGACCTGCCGGTGTCATGGGCGCATCCGTTCGGCACGAACTCGCGCGGACAGGACGTCTTCTGGCAGCTTTCCTACGCGCTTCGCAATACGCTACTTTTCGGCTTCGCGGTCGCGCTCCTCAGCCGGGTGATCTCCCTCGTCGTGGGCCTCCTGTCCGGATATTTGGGCGGCCTGACCGACCGCGTGCTGATGTCCATCAACGATACGTTCATCGTCATCCCGCTCTTCCCGCTCCTCGTGCTGTTCTACTTCGTCATGCGCGACTACATGACCTGGGCCCTGCTTGCCCTGGTGATGGCCTGTCTCGGGTGGGCCTACGACGCGAGGCTCATCCGTTCGGTCATGATGAGCCTGAAGACGCGCGAGTTCACCCGGACCAGCATCTTCTCCGGGATGAAGACGCGCGAGATCGTCATGGGCGAGCACCTGCCATACGTGCTGCCGATCGTCTTCTCGACCACGCTGAACAACATCAACTGGTCGATCGGGCTGGAGGTCACTCTCTCTGTCCTCGGCTTCACCAACATCGAAACGCCCACCGTCGGCACCATGATCTTCTGGGCCAACCAGCACAGCGCAATGGTCTCGGGCGTGTGGTGGTGGTTCGTGTTCCCGACGGTCTTCATCACGCTGACCTTCATCGGCCTGTTCCTCCTCGCCGTCTCCATGAATGAATACATCGATCCCAGGAGCCGCTTGAGCCGCATGGGCGGAGGGGCGGCCTGATATGACAGGCGTTGCGGGAAAAGCTGCGGTGCAAACGGCAGGTCCGGTACTCTCCGTCCGCGACCTCCGCGCCTACTACCAGATGCGCTATTTCGGCGTGCGGCGGGAGGTCCGCGCCGTCGACGGAATCACCCTCGACGTGAGCCGGAACGAGATCTACGGCCTCGCCGGAGAGTCGAGCTGCGGCAAGACCAGCTTCATCAAGGCGATCGCGGGCGCGAACCGTCCGCCGCTCAACATCGTAAGCGGCTCCGTCCGCTACAGCTTTCTCGACAGCGAGATTTTCCGGCTGAGCCAGGAGGAGCTCTCCGCCGTCAGATGGCGGCACCTCTCCTACATCATGCAGGGCTCGATGAACGTGCTGAACCCGGTGCGCCGCGTGCGGCAGTCGTTCATCGATTTCGCCCAGCGCCACATCAAGGTGCCCAAGGCCGACTTCTTCAACGTCGTGGCCGATCATCTGCAGCGCCTGCATCTCTCCCCGGACGTGCTGCGCGCCTATCCGCACGAGCTCTCCGGCGGCATGCGCCAGCGCGTGACCATCGCGCTCGCCACCATCTGCCGGCCGGAGTTCATCATCGCGGACGAGCCGACCACCGCGCTCGATGTCGTCGTCCAGAAGGGTGTGCTGAAGATGATCCGTGAGGTCCAGCAGGAGATGGGCTCGTCGATCCTGTTCGTGACGCACGACATGGCCGTGCACGCCAACATGGCGGACCGTCTCGGCATCATGTATGCCGGCCGCCTTGTCGAGGAGGCGCCGACCCGCGATCTGTTCGCCAAGCCGCTGCACCCCTACACGGCCCATCTCATCCAGAGCCTGCCTCGGATAGGGGACGTTTCGCCGAAGAAGGCGCTTGACGGTGCTCCGCCGAACCTCTCCCAGCCGCCGCCCGGGTGCCGCTTCCACCCGCGCTGCCCGCTCGCCATGGACATCTGTCGGCGCGAGAACCCGAGCCTGACCGTGCTTGCGCCGAACCATCGCGTCGCCTGCTTCGCGGCGAGCCCGGACGTCAGGCCAAGCGAGCCGGACGACGCCGGGCGAGCCTCTGCGCCCCAGCGGCAGCCCGCCCGGAGCGACGCGTCATGAGTGAGCTCCTCGCCGTCGAGGGCGTCACCAAGACCTATTCGATGGGCGGCTTGTTCGGCCACGGCGCGTTCCCCGCCGTTGACGATGTCGGCTTCACGATCGCGGCCGGCCGGCCGGAGATCTTCACGATCGTCGGAGAATCCGGCAGCGGAAAGACGACGCTCTCCCGCATGATCCTTGGCCTGGTGCCGCCGAGCGCGGGCACGATCAGGTTTCGCGGAGAAGACGTCACCGGGCTGCGCGGCAGCAAGGCACGTATGGCCTTCATGTCCGCTATGCAACCGATCTTCCAGAATCCCTTCGAGGCGTTTAACCCGCTGAAGCGCGTCGACCGCTATCTGCTCATGACGGCGCGTCGTTTCCGCGGAGCAAAGAGCGGCAGGCAGGCCGAGGAAACCGCCGATGCCGCGCTACGCAAGGTCGGCCTCTCCTATTCCGAGGTCAGGGGCCGCTTCCCGCATGAGCTCTCGGGCGGTCAGCTTCAGCGGACCGCCATTGCCCGTGCCCTCATACCGGGCCCGGCCCTTCTTATCGCGGACGAGCCGGTCTCCATGGTCGACGCGTCGCTCAGGATGTCGATCGTGGAGCTCTTCAAGTCCCTGCGCGACGATCTGAAGGTGTCGATCATCTACATCACCCACGACCTCGCGACGGCCTACTACATCAGCGACCGCATCATCATCATGCAAAAGGGCAGGGTGGTGGAGGGGGGATCCGCGCGGAGCGTGCTGGACAATCCTCAGCACCCCTATTCGATCCTGCTGAAAGAATCGGTGCTCTCGCCGGAGGCGCCCGGCATGCTGTCGACCGAGCTCGGTCCGGGGCCGCCAAGGCGCGCAGGAACGTATTTGAGTCCACAGGAGGCGCCCGGCTGAAGGTTTCTCTCACCCGCCTGCCGCAAGCCGCGGATCGCACCCCAATCGCCGCCAATCCCTTATTGGAGCAAGGCAATGCTTAAAGCCGAAGTCCGCCTGGACAGAGATTTCATCATAGGAACGACGGATCGCCGTCTGTTTGGCGCTTTCATCGAGCATCTGGGCCGATGCGTCTACGGCGGCATCTTCGAGCCCGGCCATCCCACAGCAGATGAGCGCGGATTCCGCAAAGACGTCCTGGACCTGATCCGGGAGCTGTCGCCGACGATCATGCGCTATCCGGGCGGCAACTTCGTGTCGGGATACAACTGGGAAGACGGGGTCGGCCCCGCCGAGGAGCGCCCGCGGCGGCTGGACCTCGCCTGGAAGTCGGCGGAGTCCAACGCCTTCGGCACCAACGAGTTCATCGACTGGTGCCGCCTCGCCGGCATAGAGCCGATGCTCGCCGTCAACCTCGGCACCCGCGGAGCGGACGAGGCGCGGCACTTCCTTGAATACTGCAACCACCCATCCGGCACTCACCTCTCGGACCTCCGCCGCAAGCACGGATGGGAGAAGCCGCACGACGTCAAGTTCTGGTGCCTGGGCAACGAGATGGATGGTCCATGGCAGATGGGCATGAAGACCCCGGCTGAGTATGGCCGCGTGGCCACCGAGGCCGCCAAGGTCATGAGGATGACGGACCCTACGATCGAGCTTGCCGCCTGCGGGTCGTCCGGGCGCAAGATGTCCACCTACGGGGAATGGGAGCGGGTGGTGCTCGAGCACACGTTCGAGCACGTCGAGTTCATCTCGCTCCACACCTACCTCAACAACTACGCCGACGACACGCCGTCCTTCCTGGCGAGTGCCGACCTCATGGACAGCTTCATCGAGGAGGTCGTCGCCATCGCCGACTCCGTCGCGGCCCGTCGCCGGTCGACGAAGCGCATCATGCTGAGCTTCGACGAATGGAACGTGTGGTACCGGACGCGGCGCGGCGATCAGAACCGCATCCTGCCCGACTGGCCGGAGGCGCCGCCGATCCTCGAGGAGAAGTACGATATGCAGGACGCGCTGGCGTTCGGCGCGGCGTGCATCTCGCTGCTCAACCATGCCGACCGGGTCAAGGTGGGCTGCCTCGCCCAGATGGTGAACGCTATCGCGCCGATCATGACGGAAACCGGCGGGCCGGCCTGGCGGCAGACCATCTTCTGGCCGTTCCGCGACTTCAGCACACTTGGCCGCGGCCGGGTGCTGAGCGCGCGCGTCGACTCGCCGACTTATTCCACGACCTACTATGACCCGACCCGCACGGAAGAGATCTACGACAAGATCGAGGCAGTGCCCTACCTGAAGTTCTCCGCGGTTCATTCGGACGAGAACGCAACGCTGACGCTCTTCATGCTCAACCGCCACCTCAAGGACGAAATG
>CAZMJQ010000116.1:0-3022 GCA_964566475.1 uncultured Propylenella sp.
ACGCAGGGGCTCGGCGAAGCGATCGCGCGGCTCCTGGCCGAGCGCGGCGCGGCGGGTCTCGTCATCGTGGGGCGCAATGCCGAGCGGGGCGCGGCGGTCGCCGAGGATATCTCACGCGGCGGCTGCCCGACGCGGTTCGTCGCCGCCGACCTCGCGGACCTTCAGGCGTGCCGGAAGGTGGTGCCGGCGGCCGAGGAGGCGTTCGAGAAGGTCGACGTGCTGGTCAACGCAGCCGCGATCACCGACCGGGGAACGATCCTCGACACGAGCCCGGAGCTGTTCGACTCCATGTTCGCGGTGAACGTGAGGGCGCCGTTCTTCCTCATGCAGGACGCGGCGAGACTGATGATCGAGAAGGGCGTCGAAGGGGCGATGGTGAACATCCTTTCGATGTCGGGCCATGGCGGTCAGCCCTTCATCATCGCCTATTGCGGCTCCAAGGGCGCGCTCGCGGTGCTTACCAAGAACGTTGCTTTCTCGCTGATGCGCAACCGCATCCGCGTGAACGGGCTCAACATCGGCTGGATGGACACGCCGGGCGAGGACCGCATCCAGCGCGTCTACCATGGCGGCGGCGACGGCTGGCTCGCCAAGGCGGAGGCGGGACAGCCCTTCGGCAGGCTCCTGAAGCCGCAGGAGGTGGCGCGGGCGGTGGCCTATCTGGCGAGCGCGGAATCCGGTCTGATGACAGGGTCGATCATCGACTTCGACCAGCAGGTCCTCGGCAGCGCCGAGGCGTCGGTGCAGCCTTCATCGGCGATGGCGCTCTGAGCGCCGCCGCGCGTCGGCGTTCACCTACAGCTTGGCCAGTGCGAGGCTCGTCACCTGCTCGGGCGAGCGGTCGGGGCCGGTCTCGTCCGTGATGATGATCTGCAACTGTCCGTTCCCGGGGTTGCGGATCGTCATGGTCGCCTTGGTGTCGCCGTTGACGGGCTGCGGCCATGTGATCGTGAGGACGATCGCATCGCCCTGCCGCTGACCCGACAGCCTCGCCGGGCCGATCGAGGAGCCGACATACGTGCCTGTATAGCGGCCGGACGCGGCGTCGTAACGGATGTCGGCGCTGATCGGTTTGGAGAAGATGAAGGCGCCGCATTCGCCGTTCATCGACACGCTGCTGGAAGAGGGCTGGCCGGTCAGGGTGCACTTCACCTGGTTGAAGCCTTCCTCCGCGTTGCGCTGAACCTGGCCGGAGCCGGCAAACGACCCCGCGAAGCGGTTGAGGAACTCCTCGTCGGCCTGAGCAGCGCCGACGGCCACGAGGCTGCCTAGCGCCACGGCGGAAAGGGCGATATGCGCCAATCTTGCTTTCATCGAATGTACTCCCGGGCCTCTCCAGCCCGCCGTTCAACGCACGGCTGAGGAAATGGCTCCCGGCAAGTCTGTCACATGACGGGCAGGCAGGTGAGCCGCCGCGCAGCTGCGGTAAATGATGGATGAAGCGCCCGGCAGATGACCAATGAAAACGGCGGGAATGCGGGCGCGGCGGAGCTACTGTCCGTCGAGGGCCTCGCGGATGGCGCGGTTGCCGCGCGCCACGGCATTGTCGAGGGCCTGCTTGGCGGTCTGCTGACCGGCGAGCATCGCCTCGAACTCGTCGTCCTGGATAGCGCGCAGCTCCGGCATGTTGACGGAGCGGACGCCGCGCGAATTCTGCGTCGGCTCGTTGCCCATCATCTGCAGGATCGGCTGCTCGAGGCCTGGATTGGCGTCGTAATAGCCGCTCGCCTTGGTCGCCTCGTAGGCCGCCATCGTCACGGGCAGGTAGCCGGAGACCTGATGCAGCTCCGACTGGACGTCGGTCTGCGACATGTAGGCGAAGAAGGCCGCGACGCCGAGGTAGTCGCGCCGCGAATGGCCGGCGAAGACCCACAGGCTGGCGCCGCCGGGAATGGTGTTTCGCGGCGCGCCGCGTGCGGCCGGCTCGTACGGCAGGCGCGCGGTGCCGAAATCCACTCCCGATTCCGCAATGTCGCCGAGTCCTCCGGACGATTCGGTGAGGATTCCGCACTCGCCCGACATGAAAAGATTCTTCGCTTCGGAAGTGCGGCCGCCGTAGCGAAAGACGCCTTCGCGCGCGAGGTCGGCGATCTCCTGCAGGTGCTTCACGAAAATCGGCGTGTTGATCGTCAACTCGATATCGAGGCCGGCCAGGCCGTTCTGCTTCGTCGCGTACTGAAGATCGTTCCAGGCGGCGAAGTTCTCCAGGTGAATCCAGGTGAGCCACGTCGACGTGAAGCCACAGGAGGATGCGCGTGTGCGCACGATCTGCCGCGCATGGCGCCACACGTCCGGCCACGTGCGTGGCGGCATGTCCGGGTCGAGGCCCGCGCGCTCGTATGTGGCTCTGTTGTAGAAGAGGATCGGCGAGGAGCTGTTGTAGGGGAACGACAGCATCCTGCCGTCCGGCTGGGAATAATAGGCGACGATGCCCGGGAGGTACTGGCTCTTGTCGAAGACGCCGCCTCCCATCTCGATCACTTCGGAGACGGGCAGGATGGCGTCCTCTTCGGTCATCATCACGCCGGTCCCGACGTCGAATATCTGGATGATGTGCGGCGGATCGCCGGCCTTGTAGGCAGCCAGGCCAGCCTTCAGGACGTCCTCGTAGGTGCCCTTGAAGACAGGCACCACCCGGAAGCCCGCCTCGCTCCTGTTGAACCGGTCGGCCAGCTCATGCACGACCAAGTTGCGCGCCCCGGTCATGGCGTGCCACCAGGTGAGCTCCGTCTGTGCCACGGCGCCGCCCGTCGCGCCTGCGGCGAGCGCAAGCGCAAGGAGAGCCGTTATCCAGTATCTGCGACCGAGGCCAGGCATGGTGCTGAAGCATACGCCGGCGGCTGCCGCCGGGTGTGACGTTTAGGCGACTATCCTATGGCAGCGTGTCGCGGAACGAAAGCACAGGAGATGCAGGCGTCGGCGGCGCGCAATGGAATGTCGGTATGATCACGGTTTTCGGCTCGGTCAATCTCGATCTGGTTGTGCGCGTGACGCGGCTGCCCGGGCCGGGCGAGACGGTGCC
>CAZMJQ010000117.1:0-3192 GCA_964566475.1 uncultured Propylenella sp.
CCGCGCGGCGCACGGCCGACACGCACTCCCGGTCGAACGCCACCGGCGCGTAGTAGAAGACCTCCTCCACTTCGGCCTTCAGCCCGCCGTCGGCGCAGATCGTCTCGATGCAGGCGCTCATGGCCTCCTTCATCTCCGACAACGTCGTGTCCTCCGGATGGCGGAAGTCGACCGTCATCTTCACGGAGCCCGGAATGACGTTGCGCGAGCCGGGATAGGGGCTCAGCACCCCGCAGGTGCCCACCGCGTGCGGCGCGTTCTTCAGTGCGATGTCGTTCACCGCCTGCACCAGCCTGGCGGCGCCCACCAGCGCGTCGCGGCGGCGCGGCATGGGCGTAGTTCCGGCATGGCTCTCGAAGCCCGTGAACGTCACGTCGAACCAGCGCTGCCCCTGCCCGTGCGTCACGACGCCCACGTCGATCCCCTCCGCCTCCAGGATCGGCCCCTGCTCGATGTGCAGCTCGAAGAACGCCTTGAGCGGCCTTTTTCCCACCGGCTCGCTGCCGACATAACCGATCCGCTTCAGCTCCTCGCCGAAGAGCTTCCCCTCCGCGTCCTTCAGCCCGTAGGCGTAGTCCTGCGTATAGGCGCCGGCGAACACACCCGATGCGATCATGGCCGGCGCGTAGCGCGAGCCTTCCTCGTTGGTCCAGTTCACCACCTCGATCGGGTGCTTCGTCCTGATGCCGAGGTCGTTCAGCGTGCGCACGATCTCCAGCCCCGACAGCACGCCGAGCACCCCGTCGTACTTGCCGCCGGTCGGCTGCGTGTCGAGATGGCTGCCGACCATCACCGGCGGCAGCGTATTGTCCGCGCCTTCGCGGCGGGCGAACATGTTGCCCATCGTGTCGACGGCAAGCGCGCAGCCGGCCTTCTCCGCCCAGGACTTGAAGAGCTCGCGCCCCTCGCGGTCGACGTCGGTCAGCGTCAGGCGCCGGTTGCCGCCCTTCACGCCCGGGCCGATCTTCGCCATCTCCATGAGCGAGTCCCACAGGCGCTCGCCGTTGATTCTGAGGTTGGAGCCGGGTGCTGTCATTGCCGCAGCGTCCTTTCGCAAACTATTGACGCACCGTTACTGTGCGCATATGTGTGTATTAGGTCGAAGGACACTCGGTGACGAGCAGCGACCGCGTTATCAGGCGACTGCGGAACGAAGGCTGGGAGGAGGCGCGTACTCGCGGCTCGCACCGCCAGTTTCGGCATCCCCAGAAGGCTGGTCTGGTCACAGTCCCTCACCCTGTGAAGGACATCAAGCTCGGAACCCTTCGCTCCATCTACCGACAGGCCGGATGGCATTGGAGGTGACATGGGCTGGGACGTAACGGCGTCATCGTTGCGCCACTCGGTTCGGAGAGACAATCGATGACCCATTCTCTTGTCGCGCTGATCCACGGCGAACCCGGTAGCTACGGCATTTCGTTCCCGGACATTCCAGGCTGCGTTTCGGCGGGCGCCAGCCTCGATGAGGCGCTCGCCAACGGCGCGGAGGCACTCGCTTTTCATCTTGAAGGAATGGTCGAGGATGGCGAAGCGATTCCGATTCCGCGCAGTCTCGATTCGATCAAGGCCGATCCTGAGTTCACGTTTGAGTTCAGTGAGCCTCATGTCGTGGCTGTGGTGCCCTTTGATCCGCCGACGCGATCGGTCCGAATCAACGTCACCATGGAAGAGCGCCTCGTAGAGGCCATTGACCGCGCCGCGAGACGGGAGGGCGCTACCCGATCCGGCTTTCTGGCAACTGCCGCTCGACAAAGATTGGGACTGCGCTGACCGCATCTCGGTCGCTCAATGCATGCTCGGGAACGTATAAACCGCGCCGTGCGCGATCCCCGCCGGCCACCTTGTCGTCACCGTCTTCAGCCGCGTGTAGAAGCGCACGCCCTCCGGCCCGTATGCCGCATGATCCCCGAATAGCGAGCGCTTCCAGCCGCCGAACGAGTGATACGCCACCGGCACCGGGATCGGCACGTTGATGCCCACCATGCCGATCTCGATCTGGTCGGCGAAAGTGCGCGCGGCGTCGCCGTCGCGGGTGAAGATCGCGGTGCCGTTGCCGTATTCGTGCCTGTTGATGAGGTCTACGGCCATGTCGTAGCTGTCGGCCCGCACCACCGAGAGCACCGGCCCGAAGATCTCCTCCTTGTAGATCGTCATGTCCGGCTTCACGCGATCGAACAGCGAGCCGCCGATGAAGTATCCGTTCTCGTAGCCCTGCAGCTTCAGCCCGCGCCCGTCGACGACGAGCTCCGCGCCTTCCTCGACGCCCTTGTCTATGTAGCCGAGCACCTTCTCCAGGTGCTGCTTTGTGACGAGCGGCCCCATCTCCGCGTCCGGGTCGGTCGCCGGGCCGACCTTCAGCGAACGGACCTTCGGGGTCAGTATCTCGACGAGCCTGTCCGCCGTCTCCTCGCCCACCGGCACGGCGACGGAGATCGCCATGCAGCGCTCGCCGGCCGAGCCGTAGCCCGCCCCCATCAGCGCGTCGGCCGCCTTGTCCATGTCGGCGTCCGGCATGACGATCATGTGGTTCTTGGCGCCGCCCAGCGCCTGTACGCGCTTACCCGCCGCGGTGCCACGGCGGTAGACGTACTCCGCGATCGGCGTGGAGCCGACGAAGCTCACGGCCTTGACGTCGGGATGGTCGAGGATGGCGTCGACCGCCTCCTTGTCGCCGTGCACGATGTTCAAAACGCCGTCGGGGAAGCCCGCCTGGCGGAACAGCTCGTGGGCGATCATCGAAACGGACGGATCACGCTCCGAGGGCTTCAGCACGAACGTGTTCCCGCAGGCGATCGCCATCGGGTACATCCACATCGGCACCATGGCCGGGAAGTTGAACGGCGTGATGCCGGCGCACACGCCGAGCGGCTGCCGGTCGGAATAGGAATCGATCTCCGGCCCGACGTTGCGGGAGAACTCGCCCTTCAGGAGTTGCGGGATGCCGCAGGCGAACTCCACGACCTCCAGCCCGCGCTGCACCTCGCCTTTCGCGTCGTCGTGCGTCTTGCCGTGCTCGGCGGAGATGGCGCGCGCCAGCCTGTCGAGGTTCTGCTCGAGAAGCTCCTTGAACTTGAACATGAGCCGCGCGCGCTTCAGCGGCGGCGTGCGGCCCCATTCCGGCGCTGCCGCCTTCGCTGCCTGCACCGCGCGGTCCACTTCCGCGGCGGAGGAGAGCCCCAGCTCCGCGCTCTG
>CAZMJQ010000118.1:0-3689 GCA_964566475.1 uncultured Propylenella sp.
CAGGATGACCGGCGGACAGGCTGCGGAAGCGCCCGCGCTGCTGGACACGTTCGAGGATCCGGTCACGCGGCCGGACGAATGCCTCGTCGTCGATGTCGACGGGTTCGAAGGCCCGCTCGACATGCTCCTGAAGCTGGCGCGCGACCAGAAGGTCGATCTCGCCAAGATCTCCATTCTGGCGCTGGCGGAGCAGTACCTGGCGTTCATCGAGGAGGCGCGGCGGCTGCGGATCGAGATCGCCGCCGACTACCTCGTGATGGCCGCGTGGCTCGCCTACCTGAAGTCCCGTCTGCTCCTCCCCGTTGAGGACGAGGACGGCGAGCCGAGCGGCGAGGAGCTCGCGGCGGTTCTGGCACGGCGGCTGAAGCACCTGGAGGCTATCCGCGAGGCCGGGCGGCGGCTGATGGGCTTCTCACGGCTCGGCATCGACGTCTTTCCGCGCGGCGTGACGGAGCCGTTGTCCGTCAACACCCAGCAGGTCTGGGACGCGAGCCTTTACGACCTGCTCTCGGCCTACGGCGTGCTCCGGCTGCGGGGAGTCGTCTCGCAGGTGAGGGTGGGCGGCCGGCGGGTCTTCTCGCTGCAGGACGCACGCGAGCGCTTGATGCGCATGATCGGCGCCACGACACGGTGGGAAGCATTGGATTCCTTCCTCATCGAGTACCTGGTCGAGCCGGAATGGCGGAACACCGCGCGCGCCAGCGCGTTTTCCGCCAGCCTCGAACTGGTGCGCGAAGGCGAGCTGGAGCTGAAGCAGGACGAGCACTTCGCTCCGCTCTACGTGCGGCGGCGGACCCAGGAGGAGCCGCCCATGATGGCGGAGGTCGTCAATGGCTGAGCCCGCAACCGCCTGGGAAGGAACCAACGTTCAAAGCCTTTCGATGGAGACGGAGGATCACCGCCGGCACCTGAGGATGCTCGAGGCGCTGCTCTTCGCCGCGGCCGAGCCGCTGTCGGAGAAGGAGATCGCCGCGCGCATGCCGGAGGGCATCGACCTCAGCGCGCTGCTTCATGAGCTGCAGGCGGGCTATGCCGGCCGCGGCGTCAATCTTCGCCGCACCGACGACCGCTGGGCGTTCCGCACGGCGGAAGACCTCGCCTTCGTGTTCAAGCGCGAGGTGGTGGAGCAGAAGAAGCTATCGCGGGCGGCGATCGAGACGCTTGCGGTGATTGCCTACCACCAGCCGGTCACGCGCGCCGAGATCGAGGAAGTCCGCGGCGTATCGCTGTCGCGCGGCACGCTCGACGTGCTCTTGGAGGCGGGCTGGATACGGCTTCGCGGCCGCCGCCGCGCGCCGGGCCGCCCCGTGACGTTCGGCACGACTGCGGCGTTCCTGGACCATTTCGGGCTGGAGTCGATCGGCGACCTGCCCGGCCTTGCCGATCTCAAGGCCGCGGGCCTGCTGGAGGCCATGGTCGACACGGCGCAGGAGGCGCGGCCGGCCGACGATGACGAACTGACGGAGGACGAGGATCCGCTGGAGCTCGACTTCTCCGATCTGGAGACGGCCGACGACCTGCCGGACGAGGAGGACGAGGGGTCGGAGCGGGCCTAGAGAGGCCGGCCAGCCGGTCCATCATCCCGTCTGATCGGAAACCGGCGGACCCGGAAGGCTTGCCGCTCCTGCTGCGGCGTTTCATAAGCCCGCGGCATGGCTCTCATCACCCAGCACTTGCGGCGGCGCGCGGCGGCGACGATCGCGTCCCAGCTGACCCTGGAGAAGGTGTGCCGGTATTTCGGCCGTGTTCCCGCGCTTCAGGACATCGGTCTAAGAGCCGAGCCCGGCGAGATCGTCTCTCTCCTCGGCCATTCCGGCTGCGGCAAGAGCACGCTGCTCCGCATCGCCGCCGGCGTAGATGTGCCGACTTCCGGCCGCGTGCTCGTCGATGGGCGCGAGGTGTCCTCCGATAAGGCCTTCGTGCCCCCGGAAAAGCGCTCCATCGGGCTGATGTTTCAGGATTACGCGCTGTTTCCGCACCTCACGGCTCTCGGAAACGTGATCTTCGGCCTGACGGCCCTCGACCGGCAGTCCCGGAGGCGCGAGGCACTTGCCGCGCTCGGCCGCGTCGGCCTCGACCATCTGGCCGGGTCCTATCCGCACGAGCTTTCCGGCGGCGAGCAGCAGCGTGTCGCACTCGCCCGCGCCATCGTGCCGCGGCCCGGCATCCTGCTGATGGACGAGCCGTTCTCAGGCCTCGACAGCCGGCTGAGGGACAGCGTGCGCGCCGACACGCTCTCGGTGCTGCGGGAGACGGGCGCCACCGCCATCATCGTCACGCACGATCCGGAGGAGGCGATGCGCATGAGCGACCGCATCATGCTCATGCGCGGCGGCCGCATCGTGCAGCACGGCAGCGCGGAGAGCCTCTACGAACGGCCGGAGAGCCTGTTCGTGGCGCGGTTCTTCAGCCACCTCAACGAATTGCCGGGCACGGTCCGCTCCGGCCGCGCGGTCACGGGAATCGGCGATTTTGCCGCAGAGGGCCATCCTGAAGGCCGCGGCGTAACGGTCGCCATCCGGCCGCAGGGCTTGGTCCTGGCGCCGGCAGGCGATGGGGATCGGGGCGTCCCGGGCCGTGTCATTTCGCGCCACTTCCTTGGCGAGATCGACCTTTTCGATGTGGCGGTGGAGGGGTCCGACACCTATCTCCTCGCCAAGGCGCGTGCGGGCGCACCGCTCGCTCCCGGGGCCGATGTGCGGATCACCTTCGACACGCGGGACGTGCTGGTGTTCGCGCAGGACGAGGCGGCGCGCGATTGATGGCGTCGGGACGAAATGCGATAGTCCGCGTCAAATACTCCCAAACGGAGTGAAAGGTTGATCCTATGTCTATTGGTATCTGGCAAATCCTGCTGGTCGTGGCCCTGGTCGTGCTGCTCTTCGGGCGCAACAAGATCTCCGATCTGATGGGCGACGTTGCGAAGGGCATCAAGA
This sequence comes from uncultured Propylenella sp., assembly GCA_964566475.1. Lineage (GTDB taxonomy): Bacteria > Pseudomonadota > Alphaproteobacteria > Rhizobiales > Afifellaceae > DASWJZ01. The sequence continues at coordinate 2,937 of CAZMJQ010000118.1, forward strand.
GCTTCAAGAAGGGCATGGCCGAGGACGAGACGGACGACGGCCGCACGATCGATCACGAGGCGGCCGAGCCAATGACCGCCAAGAGCGCTGAAGAGAAGACCAAGGTGGGTTGAGCGCTCCACCGCGCACGGGCGTTACCATGTTCGACATCGGCTGGACGGAGCTGCTCGTCGTTGCGACGGTGGCCATCCTGGTGGTGGGACCGAAGGACCTGCCGCGCATGCTGCGTTCGTTCGGCCGTACAATGGGGCAGGTGCGCCGCATGTCGAACGACTTCAAGCGCCAGTTCGACGATGCGTTGCGCGAGGCGGAGCGGCAGTCCGGGCTCGACGAGACCAAGAAGGACCTTCAGGCGATGGCGCGCGCCAACCCGGTGAAGGACGCGCAGAAGGATATCGACAAGACGATGCGCGCCGCCGGCAAGCCCATCGCGTCCAAGCCGAAGCCGGCGCCGGAGCCTGCTGCCGAGGCGCCCGCTGCAACGCCGCATGAAGCCGAGCCGGTGAAGACAGGCGCCGCGTCCGAGCGCGGGAGCGACGCTGCGTGAGCACCGACGTCGATGACATCGAAGCCTCGAAAGCACCGCTGATCGAGCACCTGATCGAGCTGCGTCAGCGGCTCATGCGCGCCGTGATCGCGATCTTCGTCGCCTTCATCGTGTGCTTCTACTTCGCCAACGACATCTACAATCTGCTCATCGTCCCCTACGAGCGCGCCGCGGGGACGGAGCGGGAGATCCGGCTGATTTACACC
>CAZMJQ010000119.1:0-10229 GCA_964566475.1 uncultured Propylenella sp.
GAACCTCGGCCTCCGGTCAGACCCCGACATTCTAGGCTTGGTCCGCCGTCCTGACCACCCGTCTCGGGAAGCCGCTCAGCTTCTGCGGAAGATCACGCCGGCGAACCAGCCGGTGAAGATGGCAAGCGCCACGCAGACGAGTCCGTAGGAAAGGGGAAGCTCGACTGCCGCCTGCGCGATCCGCGCCGAGAACCCGCCCTTGGCGATGGAGAGTATCTGCGTCTGGCCGGCGAGAAACGCCTCGTTGCGGAAAAGGTAGACGCTTACGCGGTATTCGCCGGTCGGGACGTCGCTCGGCAGGAAGAACGTCGTGCGAAACACGTCGGGCGCCAGGAACTGCACCTCCGCCTCCCGCTCGGCATAGAGGGCGCGCTGCATCTTCAGGCCGACGAGCGCCTCGGCGAAGCGTTGCGCCGTGCCGTCGGTGCTCGCCTCCTGCATGAACGGCAGGCTGAGTATGCCGAGGCGGTAGTCCAGCAGCTCCTGCGAATCGACGGCGGCGCTGAAGTTCTCGCTGAGATGCATGACGTAGTAGGACGGCACGTCCTCGAAGCTGCGCGAGTCCCGGTTGGCCCAGACTCCCAGCAGGCGATCCTTCTCGCGGACGATCACCTCCTGAGCGGGACCCTGCACGACAACCGCCACTTCGTAGTCCGCAGCGTCTTGCGGGCCGCCTCGCACGGCGCCGAAGACGACGATGCGCTCGCCGGTGAAGTTGGAGGTAATGGAGACCGCGTCGTCCGACAGCGTGGACACCACGCTCTCCGCGCCAACCGGGGACAGCGCGGCAATCCAGAGCGCAAGCGGGAGGAGGAGCCGTCTCATACCGCGCCTGCCATGACGCTGATGGAAAAAATGTCGTCGGGCCGTGCGAACAGGCCGAAGAGCACCCTCAGCGCCACCGCCAGCACCAGGAGCGCCAGCAGTGCCCTCAGCTGCTCGCCGCGGATCGCCTGCCCGATCTGCGCGCCGAACTGCGCCCCCACCACGCCGCCGACCATGAGGACGAGCGCCAGCATGATGTCGACCGACTTGTTCGCCGTTGCGTGCAGCACCGTTGCGACCGCCATCGTCCCCAGCGTGTAGGCCAGCGACGTGCCGATCACCACGTTTGTCGGCACGCGCAGGATATAGATGAGCGCCGGCACCATGATGAAGCCGCCGCCGAGGCCGAGGACGGAGCCGAGGAACCCGATGCCGGAGCCGAGCGCCAGGATGGGGAGCACGCTCACATAGAGCTTGGAGCGCCGGAAGCGCATCTTCAGCGGCAGGCCGTGCACCCAGCTGTGATGGGCCGCGCCGCGCGGCCGCGCGGAACGGCCCGAACGCACGCGCAGGATGGCGCGCAGCGACTCCCGCAGCATGATCGCGCCGATGAACCCGAGGAAGACGACGTAGGCGAGCGCGATGATGAGGTCGAGCTGGCCGACGGAGCGCAGCGCACTGAAGGTGAAGACGCCGATGGCCGAGCCGACGACGCCGCCGAGCGCCAGGAGCACCGTCATCTTCTCGTCGATCAGCCGTCGCCGCCAGTAGGAGATCGCGGCCGATGTCGACGAAGCGACGATCTGCGGGGTCACGGTCGCCACCGCGACGGCAGGAGGTATGCCGGAGAAGATGAGGAGCGGCGTCAGCAGGAACCCGCCGCCCACGCCGAACATGCCCGAAAGAAACCCGACGGCCCCGCCCATGCCCAGGAAGAGGAACATGTTCACCGTAAGCTCAGCGATGGGCAGATAAAGTTGCACCCGCGGCGCCCGTCGATCGTCTCTTTTCGTTGCGGCGGCCCCGAAACGAATAAGCGCCGTCGGGACGGCGCTGTCAAATCCGAACGGACGCAGCCCGCGTCGATATTACCGCGCGTCCGATCAAAGCCACGTTAACCGGCAGGACGACCGGCCGCGAAGGCGAAGTGGTGGAGCGCGATGCCGCTGGCGGTGGCGACGTTGAGCGAGTCGAATCCCGGCGCCATGTCGATCCGCACCGACCGGCAGCGCGCGATGACTTCCTGCGGCAGGCCCTCGCCCTCCGTGCCGAGGACGAGCGCGGTGCGCGGCGAGCCGGGCGCGCGCCAAAGCGGCGTGTCTGCGCCGGGCGAAAGCGCCACCGGGTCGAACCCCGCCGCCGTGAGCGGCGCCAGCGCGTCCGCCTCGCGCGGCAGCCGCGCGTAGGGAACGGCAAGCGTCGCGCCGACCGATACGCGGATCGCCTTGCGATAGAGCGGATCGCAGCATCCGCCGTCGAGGATCACCGCATCGGCACCGAACGCCGCCGCGTTGCGGAAGACGCCGCCGACATTGTCGTGGTTGGCGAGGCCGATGAGCACGACGAAGAGAGCCCGGTCCCCGGCCGCGGCGGCAAGCGCCTCGACCGACGTCGATGCCCGCGGCCGGCCGAGCGCCAGAATGCCGCGATGGATCGGAAAGCCGACGATCCGGTCCATCACGGGCTGTGTCGCGGCGTAGACCGGCACGCCGTCCGGCAGCGACGCGATCAGGCCCGCAAGCGGCGCGACCCGCTTCTGCGCGGCGAGCAGGGATATGGGCTCGCAGCGGGAGGAGCGGATGAGGGCGCTGAGCACGACCTCGCCCTCGGCGATGAACAGGCCGTGTCGCCCGACGAGGTCGCGCTCGCGCACGTCGCGGTAGGCAGCGACGCGCGGATCGTCCGGGTCGGAGATTTCAACGACGCTCGACGGCCGGTCTTTCATCATCGCGCCATGGCGGCATTCCGAAGCTGGCCGGCGCAACCGCGCTCTACGCGATCAAGGCTCGCGCGTCACGTTCCCCCGCGCAACGGAATGGCGCCGGCATCGTCATCCCGACGACGCCTGGAGCGCCTCCATCAGCTCGGTGTCGATCTGCCCCGTCGGCGGCAGCCCGGCGCGGCTCTGGAAGTCCACGATCGCCTGGATGGTGCGGTTCCCGAGCAGGCCGTCGGCCGGGCCCGGATCGAAGCCCTGGTCGGTCAGCAGCTTCTGTACCAGCGCCACGAGATCGTTCTCCGAGAGGGTGCTCCCCGTCTGGGCGCCGTCCTCCGCCGGCTGGGCCTCCACGCTCGTGGAGTCCTGCCGGTCGCCCCATCCGCCGCTCGGCATCCTCACTTCGTTGGCGTCGAGGACCAGCGGCAGCGGCTCGAAGGAGGCCGCTGCCGCCTGCGCCTTCGCAAGGTCGCCCTCCGAAAGCGCCGCGGCAATGATGTCGCGCCGGCTGGCGGACTCCCCGTCGCCGGAGCTCGCCGCGATGGAGAACCACTTGTAGGCCTCGATCAGGTCGCGCGGCACGCCGAGGCCGCGCGCATGCAGGACGGCCAGGTTGAACTGGCTGTCGCGCACCCCGCGTTCGGCGGCCTGACGGAACAGCTCCGATGCGCGCTCGAGATCCGGCTCGCCCCCGGCGCCCTCGGCGTGGAGAACGGCAAGATTGTGGATGGCCTTGACGTTGCCCGCCTTGGCGGCCTGGCCGTACCAGTCCTGCGCCTTGGCCAGGTCCTTGGGCACGCCGAGCCCCTTCTCGTAGATGGAGCCGAGCCGATACTGGGCCGGCGCCGAGCCTGCGTCCGCGGCGCGCTCGTACCATGCCACGGCCGTGCCCATGTCCATGAGCACGCCCCTGCCCTCGGCGTAGCGCGATGCGACCTCGAACAGCGCTGCGGCGTCGCCGGCAAGCGCCGCTTCGCGCAGGCGCTCCGATCCGATGGCGATCGGCAGCTCCGCCTCCGCGGGTTCCGCGGCCGGAGGCGTCTCGGCGGCCTCGCCCGGCGTCGGGTCGAGAGCTGCCACGTCCTCGCTGTCGGACGCGCCCGGCATGGGCTCGGCAGGAGGCGCCGATGCGGTGTCGGAAGCGGGGGCGCTCGCGGTATCGCCGCCGCCGTCATCGCCGCTGCCGGATCGCTCGGCCGCTTCCGTAGGAGCGGGACGGACGGAAGCCGGTGGCGTGCTGGGCGGCGCCTCCGCCTGCATGGCTTCCGGGGCCGCCGGCACTGACGGAGCCGCCGGCACTGATGGAGCCCCGACCGTGCCGGGGTCCGGCGTCGCGGCGACCGGCGCCGGCCGATCCGGCATCACGGCGACATTGTCGTCGCCGGGGGTCATCTGGTTGCGGATGATCTGCAGCGCGGCAAAGGCAACCGCTACCGCGAGCACCGCGGCCATGAGCGCGCCGCGTCGCGATTTCACGATGCCGGCCAGGCCTCTGCGGCCCGAGGCGGCGCCGCCTTCCGTGCCCTCGGCCTCCGCCGCCGCGGCACGCGCCGCGCGTCGCGCCGCCGTGAGGAAGTCCTCGTCGACGGATGGCGCCTCGCCCGGCTGCGCAGAACCGGGCTTCTCGTCGATCGGCCCCGGGCGCTGAGCGAGCCGGCTCTTGCTCCGCGCGCCTGTCATGAACTCCGTATCCGAGCTCGGCGCGCCGGTCAGGGCCGAGTTCAGCGGCGAATCCGTCCCGGGCTCGAGCGGGAAATCCGCCTCGTCCTCGCTCTCCTCCAGCTCCGGCGTGAAGGACTCGGCGCGTCCCCCGGTCGCCCGCTTCAGGAGCTGGCGCGACGTAAGGCGGCTGAGCAGCCCGCCGCCTGCCCGCGGCGCGGCCGCTTCCGACTCCGCCTGCGAAGACCCGTCGTCCTTTTCGGCAGCCGGTGCAGGCGAAACCTGCGGCGCGGCCAGGACATCGGCCGCCTCCGTTTCCTCGTCCCGGGCCTTGCCTTCCGTTTCCGGCGCAGCTGTCGTGCCGACCAAGGAGGGCGCCTCCGCCTCTTCCTCGGCCGGCTCGCCGGCAGTCGTGCCGCCCGCCAGGCCGGGAGAGCGGCTCGCCTCGTCGCGCTCAGCCGCCGCCTGTCGCTCCCGTTCCGCGGACACCTCGGCATCGCGCTCCAGGAACGCCATGCGCCTGACCACCGCCTCGAGCGTCTCCTGCACCGCGTCAAGCGCATCCTTGGTCTTCCTCTCGGAAGCCTCGGTGGAATCCCGCAGCACGGTGACGTCGTCGGACAGCGACCGGGCCATGCCGGCGACCGCCTCGACGTCGCCGCCCGATGCCTCATCCCCGTCGCGCGCCGTGCGATCGGCCACCGACCGCCGCGTCTCCTCCAGACGCTCCTCGATCGACTTCAAGCTGGTTTCGATATGGGCGAGCGCCAGGCGCGAATGGCTCGGATCGTTAAGCAGCTGCGCGATGCGCTCCACCTGCGCTTCGAGCGCGGCCGCGCTGGCAGGCGGATCCTCGGGCAACCGCTCCATGCGCTCGGCGATGTTCTTCAGGACCGCGCCGAGATTGCCTTCTCCCTCACCGAGGCCGGGCAGCGAGCGCAGCTCGCGCCGGAGCGCGATGATGTCGCCGCGCAGCTCGCCCAGATCCTCCGGCGACAGAAGGTCGCCGCTGGCCGAATAGGCGAGCCCGATCTGCTCGAGCTGCCGCTCCAGCCGCGCAAAGCGCTCCTCCGCGGGGCCCGACGCCTGCGCGGCCCCGAACAGCTCCCTGGCGCTTTCGGCGAGCCGGCGCTCGAGCCGTGCGACGTCGTCCTCCGACATGCCGGCGGCGGCGCCTTCCTCGAGGCGGCGCTCCAGCCGCGTAAGCTGCTCTCCGAGACCCTCCGACCCTCCGGTGGCGATGCTGTGCTCGAGCCGGTCGAAACGCTCAGGCGGAATAGCCGACTCCGCAAACTTCCGCTCGAGGCGGTCGAAACGCTCCTCCGGAAGCGAGCGGACCGCGGCTTCGGCGCGATCGAACAGCTCGCTGAGGCGGGCCGGATCGATGCTGCGGCCCTTCAGGAGCTCCAAGCGGCTGACGATGCCCTCAAGCTGCGTCTGCAAGGCGCGCGTGTCCGGCCCCTTGCCGACGGAAAGGCCGGCGAGCCGGTCCTCGATCGCCTCGAGCCGGCGCGAGATCGGCCGGTAGGCCTCGGAAGAATCGAGCGCGCTGACCCGGTCGGCGATCTCCTGCAGCTGCTGCACGAACGGACCGATCTGGTCGCTGGTGGACTTCTGGGCGTGCCGGGTCAGCTGGGCCAGCTGCTCGAGCTGCTCCTGCATGTGGTCGAGCCGCGTCTCGAGCGGCTGCACCTGCGCGCGCGAAAGATGCTCCGCGTGCTCCGAGAGCTGTCCGGAGATCTGGTCGAGCTTGCCGTCGAGCGCCTCGATGTCGCGGCGCGCGCCGCGCGTGTCCTGCGCATCGATGGCCTCGGCCAGCGCATCGATCTTGCTCGTCAGGCCGGCGAGAATCTCGGCGGCAGCGCCGCTCTCCTGCTCCTCGATGGCGTTGGCGAGCGCGGCAAGGCGCTGCTCCAGCCTGGACAGCCCATCGCCGTTCGCGTGGCGGTCCTCGTCGAAGCGCCGGCCGAGCTCTGCCAGTCTCTCTTCGACCCCCGAGAGGTCAGGCGTGCGTCCGCTCTCGCCGACCTCGCTGAGTTGCGACGACAGATCCGCCAGACGCCGGTCGAGGTCGCCTGCCGCCTCCATGCGCTGCTGACGCGCGCCGGCGAGCTCGGAGGCAAGCGTCGCAAGCTGGTCCTCGATGCGCTCCAGCGCGGCAGCGTCGCTCAGCGCCTCCGGCAGCGCGTCGAGCCGCTCGGCCAGCTCCAGGATGCGCTCCTGGATGCGCGCCGCCTCCTCGTGCGAGGCAGTGGTCTGAAGGTGCCGCCGCAGCCCCTCGACGCGGTCGATCAGCTCGTCCGGCGAGGCGATATGGTTGACCAGCCCCTCCATGCGGTCGAACCGCTCGAGGATGGCGCCCTGGTTCTCGCGCACGGCGTCGAAGCCCGGGATCTCGACCTCGATCCCGTCGAGCCGATCGGTCAGCCCCGCGATCCGATCCTGGATGTCGCCGAGGCGATTGCCGGCCATGTTGCGCGCGGACTGGACCTTCACCTCCATCTCGCTCAGCCGCACGCCGATCTCCTCCAGCGTCTCGGCGATATTGCCGCGGTCGCGGCCGATATCCGCGATCTCGCCGATGAGCCGCATCAGCTCCTCGCTTACCGGCGCGACCTGGTTATCCTCGGTTGCCTTGTGCAGCGCGTCCAGCCGCGCCTCGATCTCCGCGAACTGGCGCTGAACGCTGGCCGCCGCCTCGGCCTCCTGACGCTGCTGAGCGACGCGCGCCAAGCGCTCCTCCTCCGCGGCTTGTGCCTGCCGACGCGCTTCCGCCTCGGCCGCCTCGGCGCGGCGCCTGGCCTCGGCCGCCTCCTGCTCTGCCTGCCGCCGGGCTTCGACCGCCTGCTCCTCCGCGAGGCGCATGGCCTCCGCTTGCCGGCGGGCCTCCGCCTCCGCGGCGCGCCGCTCCTCTTCCTCGGCACGCGTCGCTGCGGTGCGCTCTGCCTCCGCGGCCTCCTCCTCCGCGCGTCGGCGAGCTTCAGCCTCCGCCTCGGCCGCGGCTTCCGCCCGCACGCTCGCCTCGGCTTCCGCCTGTGCATGGGCCTCGGCCGCCTGCTCCGCGGCCTCGGCCGCTTCGGCCTCGCTGCGCGCGCGCTCCGCCTCGACCTCGGTCGCCAGCCGCGGCTCGAAGCCGCCGCCAAGATGGTCCGGCTCGACCGCCAGGGAGGGATCGTCGCGGCGCGGCTGCTGAGCCGCCTCGGACTCGCGCCGGGCCTCGGCGCTGGAAGCGGCGCGGCTTTGCAGACGCTGGCTGAGGGCCTCCAGGCGCGCCTCCAGCCGGTCGAGGCTGTACGTCACGAAATCGCGCCCGCCGCCGGTCTCGGCGCCCGCCTCCTCCGATCGTCCGGCGGGCTCGGGCGGCGCGGTCCGCGCCTGCGGCCGGGGCCGGCTCTGGCGCTCGATCGCTTCCAGCCCTTCGGCGAGCTGCTTCACCGCCCGCTCCAGATCCTCCGCGCTGGCGGCGGGAGGTCGCGGATCGAGACGCTCGGCAATGCGTTGCCGGCTGCCCCGCCCGACCTGCGACAGGCGGCCTTGTTCGTCAAAGCGGGCGTCGAGCAGATCGTCGAAGGCCAGATTCGGCTCCTGTCCGGCCTGCTCGCCATGATTGTCCGTGGACCCTTGACCCGCCTTTGCGCTCCGTGACGTTCGCGCGTTCATCAGTGCTCCTCGGACGGAACCTCTAGCGCAGGAGCGCGCCCCTCGGACCACGAATCGTCCGCGTATTCCGCCTCAAACTGAAGATGATCGTAACGAAGGTAAATAGGCGGTTAACCCGCAGGGCATATTTCCGGAAAATTAACCACAGCCGTTACAGGTTCCTTAAGGTCATCGGCCCGTAAGCGGGGATTCCGGCTTCCCGGCCTGACAGTGACGTAAGCGTAAGACAGCAGCCGCAACCCCCCGGACGACCTCGACTTTCGCACCCCGGTCGCGGCGTCCTTCCCGGAGCGCATCCATGAAGACCACATTCACGATCGGCGACCTCGCGCACGAGTTCGGCGTGACCCACAGGGCGCTTCGATTTTATGAGGACAAGGGGCTCATCGCCCCCGCCCGCCGCGGCCAGAGCCGCATCTACTCCCGCCGCGACCGTGCGCGGCTCCGCTCGGTGCTGCTCGGCAAGCGGGTCGGCTTCTCGCTGGCCGAGATCAAGGACATGCTGGAGGTCTACGACCTGAAGGACGCGCAGGCGCCCCAGCTCCGTCTGGCCCTCCAGCGCTTCAACGAGCAGATCGGCGCGCTCCGCCGGCAGAAGCAGGACATCGAGCAGGCGATCGCCGAGCTGACGCACACCACGGAGATCGTGGCCGGCATGCTGCGCGAGCGCCAGGCCGGTCCGCTGGAGATTCCGCGCGAGGCTGCCGAGTAGCGCCGCACGGCCGCTATTTGCGGCAGACAAGCGCCACGCAAGCGGGATATTGAGGGGCCATGCCGACCTACCGCGCGCCCGTCGACCACGTGCTCTTCCTGCTGAGGGACGTGCTCGGCTACGAGCGCTACTCCAATCTTCCGGGCTTTGCCGACGCGCCGCTCGACACGGTCGAGGCCGTGCTGAGCGAGGCCGCGCGCTTTTGCGAGGACGTGCTGCAGCCCTTGAACCGCGTCGGCGACATGGAGGGCTGCACGCGCCACGACGACGGCTCGGTGACCACGCCGTCCGGATTCAAGGAGGCCTACAAGGCCTACGCCGAGGCCGGCTGGGTGGGCCTCGCGGCCGATCCGGAATACGGCGGCCAGGGCCTGCCCTACGCGCTCTCCGCCGTGCTGAACGAGTTCGTCACGTCCGCCAACATGGCGTGGGGCATGTATCCGGGGCTGGCGCAGGGCGCCGCCGCGGCGCTCACCACCCACGGCTCGCCCGAGCAGAAGGCGCTCTACCTGCCAAAGCTCGTTTCGGGCGAATGGACCGGCACGATGAACCTGACGGAGCCGCATTGCGGCACCGACCTCGGGCTCATCCGCACGAAGGCCGTGCCCGCGGGCGACGGAAGCTACCGGATCAGCGGCCAGAAAATCTTCATCTCGGCCGGCGAGCACGACCTTGCGGACAACATCGTGCACCTGGTGCTCGCCCGCATCGAGGGCGCGCCGGAGGGCACCAAGGGCATCTCGCTCTTCGTGGTGCCGAAACTCCTCCCCGACGAAAGCGGCGCGCCGGGCGAGCGGAACGGCGTGTCCTGCGGCTCCATCGAGGAGAAGATGGGCATCCACGGCAACGCCACCTGCGTCATGAACTACGACGGGGCGACGGGCTGGCTCGTCGGCGAGCGCGAGAAGGGCCTGCGCGCCATGTTCATCATGATGAACGAGGCGCGCCTCGGCGTCGGCACGCAGGGCCTCGCCATGTCGGAGGTCGCCTGCCAGAACGCTGCCGCCTATGCCCGCGAGCGACGCCAGGGCCGCGCGCTCTCCGGCGCCAAGGAGCCGGGCGAGAAGGCCGACCCGATCCTCGTCCACCCCGATATTCGCCGCATCCTCATGTCGATCCGCGCCTTCAACGAGGCGGCCCGCGCGATGGTGCTGTGGATCGCGCTGAAGGGCGACATGGCCCACAAGTCGGAGGACGCCGCCGACCGGCAGGCAGCCGACGACGCGATGGGGCTGCTGACCCCGGTCCTGAAGGGCGTCCTCACCGACAAGGGGTTCGAGAACGCCGTCGCCGCGCAGCAGGTGTTCGGCGGGCACGGCTACATCGCCGAGCACGGCATGGAGCAGTTCGTGCGCGATGCGCGCATCGCCATGATCTACGAGGGCGCCAACGGCATCCAGGCGCTCGACCTCGTCGGCAGAAAACTGCCGAAGGACGGCGGCCGCGCCATGCTGGCGTTCTTCAACGAGGTCGGCGCGTTCGTGAAGGAGAACGAGC
>CAZMJQ010000120.1:0-3892 GCA_964566475.1 uncultured Propylenella sp.
GGGAAGGCGAGGGCATTTCCGATGACGAAACCGGCGCCGAGCAGGCCGAGGCTGACGGCCACGTCCGCCCACAGCTGGCCCGACAGAAGCTGGTTCCAGAACGTCGCCAGCACCGTCCCGGCCGGCGGAAGCACGTAGAACGGAACGTCCGCGAAATGGGGCAGCGCGAGCCAGGCGGCGATCAGCACCGCGAAGGGAACGAGCCCGTAGGCCCGCTCCGGGCGAAGCGCGCTCGCCGGCCTCATGGGCCCCGGCCTTCTTCCTGGCGGCCCTCGCCGGAAAGCATTCCCCAGCGCTCGAGCGTCCCGCGCTCCAGCGGACGCAGATAGACCTGGTCGAAGAACAGCCACAACAGGCCCATGCAGATCATGCCGACGACCGTACGCGCCGTGTCCTGCATCTGCGCGCCCTCGAAGATCAGGAAGCCCAGTCCGGTCTGAGCCGCGATCACTTCGCCGAATACCAGCCCGCGGAACGCGAAGCCCGCTCCGACCCGGAAGCCGGTCATGAAGTTCGGCAGGATCGCGGGAAGGATCACCTGTGTGATGACCTGGGCCCGCGTGGCGCCGAGGGAGCGCACCGCGTTGATGTATACCTGCGGCACGGAGAGCACGCCGACAAGGCAGTTGAAGAGCACCGGAAACGCGACGACGTAGACGAGCGCGAGCAGGATGACCTTCGGGCCGTAGCCGAACCACAGCACGAACAGCGGAATCCATGCCACTTCCACAATGGCATACAGGAAGTTGACCAGCGGGAGCATCATCCGGGCCACGAAGCGGTTCAGCCCGAAGAGCAGGCCGAGCACGACCGCGATGACTGTGCCGATGGCAACGCCTCCCGCGTAGCGCTGCAGGCTGTCCACAATGTGCACCGGGAGGATTCCCTTGCGGACCAAGTCGGCGAACGACCGGAGCACGCCGCCCGGAGTCGGATAGAGGCGCTCGGGCAGGCCGAGCGCGGTCGCCGATATCTGCCAGAGCAGAACGACGATCGCAAAGCCGGCGATACCGTAGAGCAGGGGCGCACGTCGTCGCGGGCGCACGAATCGAAGTCCGCGCCTCGCCTGCGGCGTGCCGACGATTTCGTCGACCGTGCTCATCCTGGCTCCAAGGGGGCGATATCGCTCACCCAGTAGCGCCTCGCCAGCCGCCGCGCGTCTTCCACCGGAACGCTCCGAAGCTTGACGGCGCGATCGTCGACGCCGGCCATCCGGCCGATCTCCTGGAGGCGCAGAAAGTGGAACTGCTCGGGAGCGAAGGGCAGCTCGATCAGTATGTGGATGCGCGCCGGATCGCCCGACAGCTCCCGCGCCTCGGCGATCTCCGTTTCCGTCAGTTTCCGGGCGCCGGCGGCGTAGGCCCACGACCAGTACGCGAGGAGCACCGCAAGAAGCGCCGCCGTCACCAGAACCGGACGGCTGGCGAGAACGGTCCCCATCACGAGGCTGCCTCCGGTGTCGCGTCTCCGCGCACGAGGCGCATCACCTCGTCCCGCAGGCCGATGAAGGTCGGCGTCGAGCCAAGCGTTGACCAGCTGCGCTCGGCGCGCGGAATCGGATTCTCGAGGACGGCCCTGACGCGGCCCGGATTTGCCGCCAGCACCACGATGCGATCGCTCAGGAAGACGGCCTCTTCCACGCTGTGCGTGACGAAGATCACCGTCACCCGCGATTGCGTCCAGATGCGCACCAGTTCCTCCTGCAGCGTCATGCGGGTCTGCGCATCGACCGCCGCGAAGGGCTCGTCCATCAGCATGACCTCCGGCGCGTTCGCGAGCGTGCGCGCCACGGCGGCGCGCTGCTTCATGCCGCCGGAGAGCTCGTGCGGATACTTCTGCGCGGCGTCGGCCAGGCCCGTCATTTCGAGAAAGGTGCGCGCAATCCTGTGGCGCTCGGCCTTGCCGACGCCGCGAAGTTGCAGGCCCAGGGCCACGTTGTCGATCACGCGCTTCCACGGAAGCAGCGCATATTCCTGGAAGACGACGCCCCGGTCCGCGCCCGGCCCGGTTATTGGCTCGCCGTCGATCAGGATCCGCCCGGATGCCGGAGACAGGAAGCCGGCGACGCCGGAGATGAGCGTGGACTTCCCGCAACCGCTCGCGCCGACGAGGCAGACGAACTCGTTCGCGTGTATGTCGAGCGAGAGGTCGCGCACCGCGACGAATGCGCTCCGCGTTTCATCGTTGAAATAGGTAATGGTTACGTTCTCGATCCGGATCTTGGGCGGACGCGCGCGGTCACCGGCCGCGATGGCACCCGCCGCAAGACCGCTGACGTCCTTCCCGCCGAGGCTCTGGTTCGAATGAGCGCTCATGACTAAGCCCGTCCTTTCAGCGACCTCATGCATCGAGACGGTACCACTCCACAGCATTCCGGCAGAACACCCGCTCGATTGTCCGTCCCGGCTGGTCCGCCAGAATGAAGGCAATGTCCTCGACGAGCGTGCGGAATTCCACGAACGGCCGCTCCACCGGATAGTTGCTGCCGAACAGGCAACGCTCCGGGCCGAACGCCGACATCACGGTTTCGACGAGGGGCCGCGCCGTTTCCCGGTTCCATTCGCCGAGGAAGTGGGAGAAGCCGGAAAGCTTGATGGCGACGTTAGGGTGGTCTGCGAGGCTCCGAATACCTTCTTCCCACGCCCGCGGCCGCTCCGGTTCGATGGGCAGGCCCATGTGGTCCACGATGAAGCGGACCGCCGGGAAAGCCTGCACCGCCTTCACCGCAGCGGTCATCTGCAGCGGATAGATCTGCATGTCGAACGAGAGTCCCAAGTCCCCGAGCATGCCGAGGCCGCGCTGCCAGGCAGGGTCGCTCAGAAAATCGGGACGGGCCGCGCGGCGGTATCGCGCCTCGGGGTGCCAGGTCAGCAGCATCCGTACGCCGCAAACGAGCGGGTGAGCGGCTTGGGCGCGCAAGACGTCGCCGGCATTCTCCGCCGACAGATCGGCATACGCGACGATGGCATCCGGAGAGCCCTCGCGCTCAGCGACCTCGGTCAGCCATCGCGTCTCGCCGACCGGATCCGCTGGGTCCCACCCCGCCTGGACGTGGACGGAGCGCCGCACCGGCACATCGTCCGCATCCCGAAGGTAATTGGCGACGTGATAATCGTGGGCGAAAGGCGTAACATCGAGGCCGACGGGAGGCTTGCCGGTCAGCCAGGGGTAGGTGTTGTGCGTCAGATCCCAGAGGTGATGGTGCGCGTCGACGACGCTTTCAACGATCATGTAGCCACACACCACCAGTTCCGCCGCGCTTGGAGGAACGCTAGCGGCCGGGTGCGCGCCGTTCTGTCAACTGAGCGACAGCCTTGCGGCTCGAACCCCCGGGTCGGCGCATCGTGACCCGCGCGCAGTCCAGTTTCCACGTATCCCGCTACCCGCGCCTGCTCGACAAGCTGGAGGCGTACGATCGCGACTGGCTGAGGAGCCGCGCGAGCACCGTGGAGCTGGCGCGCGGCGCGCTTGTCTTCTCGCAAAGCGAGCCCATCGACGACGTGTTCATCATCGAGTCCGGGAGGGTGAAGGCGTACTATACGACGCCGCAGGGCCAGTCGATCACCTTTGCCTTCTGGCTCGAAGGCATGCTCATGGGCGTACCGGGTGTCTCCAGCGGCTTCGACCACATGTGGACCGCCGAGGCGATCGTGCCGACGCGACTGATGCGCTTCGCGCGTACCGATCTCCTGGCCGTCGTCGACCGCAGCATCACCGCGGCCAAGTCGATCATCGAGATACTGGAGTTCAAGTCGAAATACCTCTCCCGGCTCACCCAGCTCCTCGGTACCGCATCCGTCGCCGACCGCCTCCGTTTCGTTCTCTACAGCCTGCGCGACCTCTATGGAGTGCCCGATGCGGAGACCGGAGGCGTCCGCATCGAGCTGCCCCT
>CAZMJQ010000121.1:0-2727 GCA_964566475.1 uncultured Propylenella sp.
AACGACCGATGCGGTGCGTATGCGACGTTACGCTGCGACGCACAGCGCAGCCGATTACATTCACCGCGAATTCGGGCCGAGCACGCCCGTGGCAACGCCGAGCGCGGCCGATCTCGCCCGCACGCAGGCGAAGATCGATGCGCGGGTAAGAGCCGCTGCGCAATTGCTCAAGAGCCCGCCGGCACCGGCGCAGGGCAGGGCGCCTGACGATGAAGGTGGCATTCACGCCCGCATGGATGCCCGCGCCGATTTCTGGGACGCCGAATTCCGCGACATGCTCTCTGCCGGGGGCTTATCTGACGACCAGGCACCCGATCCCGCGCAGCGCTTCCGATAACGAGGAAGAAACCGAAGGCCGAAACCGGGGCGGGCCGCGCGCCGGTCGACCGGGATCGCCCGGTACAGGGTAAGGTTTGCGTAGCCGCTCGAGCGGAAGCCGAGCTGACTGAATCGAGTGAAGGCCCCTTTGGGCTACGGTCCGGCGGGGTTAGCTCTGCCCCCCACAGTCAACGCCGTCCGCCGTGCCGCCCAGGCGGCCCCCCATCCGCCCTTTTTGCCAAACGATATCAATTCACGGCAGTGTCTGCAGAATCGGTCGCAGCCGCCTCGTTGACAGCGGGAACGTCCATTTCCGCCAGCTGACTGGCGCAAATCTCCGCCGCACCCTCAACCGGCTCATCCATACCGGCGAAGGTCACCCATCCGCCTTCATCGATGTAGTTGTCGCGCTGATAGCGGCGCTCCTCCTTCAAAGCGGCCAGATTGAGGGCGGCATCGGGTGACGCGAGAAACCGGTCCACGCAGATGTTTGCCGCGAGCTGGGCGCGGCCTTGCTCGCGCGCGTCGGCGGCCATTTCATCGGCCGTTCCGCCCGTCGTCCACCCGCCCCAGGTGAAGCCGAGGATCATCGTTGCGACGACCGCACCGCCGACCGACCAGAACCAGACGGTCTTTGTCGGCCTGTATTCGTTCCAATTGAAATTTGCCATTGGGTTCTCCTCCGAGGTTTCCCCTTTTTGTTGTCATGACGCACGAAGGGCGAACGCCACGATGTCACGACAATAAGTACCCCCATCCGGGATAGTTCCCGTTTTTGTAGAAACTGCCGATCGGTAAGGTTGAGTCGGCATGCGGGAAACGGCCGCAACACTGGTGCGGCAGAATTACCACCAGCCGCTATTGCTGGGGTTTCGCCGGGATAAGCGGAGGCGAGCAGATCCGGTGCGGCCGGTCTCCGCCCTCTGCCGTTGGTTTTCCTTTTTGCCGCTAGCCGCGCCCGCCGCCCCGGTCAACGGGCAAGCCGTTCCCCTTCGCTTTCGCTCCGGTGACAGGGCCATCGCTGCCCGGCTGGTCCCTATCCTTTGAAAACCAACAAAGGAGAGGACGATATGAAACTCATCACCGACGAGCTGCGGCGCCGCCTGCGCACGAATGGCTGCATCCGGCAGCATCTGGACGCGCAGGGCGAAGCCGATCCGGATTTCATCCCCGTGGTCAAGCTGTTCACGCCCGATGCGGCGGCGACCTGGATACTCACGGAGATCGAACCGGAATATCCCGAGATCGCTTTCGGGCTGTGCGATCTGGGGCTTCGATTTCCCGAGCTTGGCAGCGTGTCGCTGCGCGAACTGGGAGCGCTGCGCGGGCCGTGCGGGCTGCCGGTCGAGCGTGACCTGCATTTCGCGCCCACCTTCACGATCTCGGTTTATGCCCGCGCCGCCCGCTGGGCCGAGCGCATCGTCGAAGACCGCGCCGCGCTGGAGCAGGCGGCGGCGAAGCTGGCGCACGCCGATTGCGCATCAACTTCACAAGCTTGACAGGTTCGTCGTCAGGTAGCTCCTGCAAGACTGGGTGGTGAGACCCACTAATTCCCGCTCGTCTGAACTCAGCGCACGCGCTTCTTCTTTGGTAATCGCCATCAATCACTCCCGAAGCATTGCCGCCAAAGGACATGCTAGCGCAGCGCAGCTTCGCGGCCAAAGTGTGCGGCCGTTTCCTGCTCGCGAGCGGTTTATTCGCTCCCGGGGACGGCGCGGAGATTTGGCTTGAGACATCAAGCATGGGGACGCGGAGGCGAGAGGCTGATCGCCTGATCAATCGTGAAGGAATTGTCGCTCCGGTCGATGGCCGGGGTTTGCTTTTGCTTTCGCCGCTCGCAAAGGCAGCGTCGGTGGCGACCGTCCAGGGTTGCCAATACTCGCCTGTGACGGCAAAATCAGATCATCAGGCTGATGCCGGTTGAAGTCTCAAAGGACCCACCGCCAGCGGACATCGGGTATGGAAAGGAGGCGTATGAACGAGCATTCCGCAAGCCTGCTGCGCGAGGCATTGTCCGACCAGAGGTCGGTCCCGAAGATGACGCGTTCGCTTCTCGGCAAATACGCGCGGCAATTCGATAGTTCGCCCGTATCGTTCAAGGTCATTCTCCCCGACGGTTCCGTTCAGCTGTTTGGAAAGGATGCTCCGCGCTTCGAGGTTACGCTGAAGAACACCAAGGCGTTGCGCGCGGTGAGCAGCATGGACGAGGGACGCATCGCCGATGCTTACGTCGCCGGCGATGTCGATATCGACGGAGACATGCTGGCTCCTTATGCCTTGCGGGGGGAGATGAAAGATTTTCATCCCCTCACCACGATCTGGCGCTTCCTCCAGCCGCTGCTGTTTGGCCAAGTTCGCACCAACAAGCAGGCGATCACCGCCCACTACGAAATGGATCCAGACTTCTTC
>CAZMJQ010000122.1:0-10354 GCA_964566475.1 uncultured Propylenella sp.
CTGCAGCGTCTGGCCCCCGACCAGGACGCGCTGCTCGCCGTCCTCTCGGATCATGCCGGCCTGAAAGGAGCGGTTGGCGCCCTCGACCTTGCCGGCGAGCTGTTGCAGCGTGATGCCGTAGAGCGAGAGCCGCTCCGGGTCCGGCTCCACGCGGATCTCCTCCGGCTGCTGGCCGACGATGTAGGTCAGCCCGATATCGGGTAGCTTGGCGACCTCCACCTGCAGCTCGCGTGCGAGACGCGTCAGTCCGTTTGCCGTCCAGCGATCCGCGGCGGCTATCGTGGGCGCCAACGTGACGACCACGATGGCGACGTCGTCGATCCCGCGCCCCACGATCAGCGGCTCGGGAATACCGATGGGGATACGGTCGAAGTTGGCGCGAACCTTCTCGTGCACCCGAAGGATCGCCGCGTCGGCGCTGGTGCCTACCTCGAAGCGCGCTGTCACAAGCACGCCGTCATCCCTGGTCTGCGAATAGACGTGCTCGATCCCGTCGATGCTCTTGACGATGGTCTCCAGCGGCTCGGTGACGAGCTTGACCGCGTCCTCCGCCTTGAGCCCGTCCGCGCGGACATGAATGTCCACCATCGGCACCGAAATCTGAGGCTCTTCCTCGCGCGGAAGCAGCACCAGAGCCACCAGGCCGAAGGCGAAGGCCGCGATCAGGAAAAGCGGCGTGAGCGGCGAAGCGATGAAGCTTTGCGTCAGGCTCCCGGCAATACCGAGCTTCATGGCAGGACGATCCGGTCGCCCTCACGCACGCCAGTGAGGACTTCGACGCGCTCGCCGTCAGCGCCGGCGACACTCTCGCCGAGCACGACGGCCACGTCGGTCTCACCGGCTTCTGTCGCGATCCTCACCGTGTCGATGCCGTGCCGCGTGATCACAGCCGCTCTCGGCAGCACGATGGCCTCGCGCCGGCCCACGGGAATCCAGACGAGCGTGCGCTCACCCACGTAGTAGTCACCGAGTCCCTCGACCTCCACGTCGGCCTCAACGCGGCCGTCGTCAATCTCCGGGTAGACCTTCACCAACCGTCCAGCGCGTGTGACGGAGGTCTCTCCTCCGCCGGCCGACAGGACGCGCTCGCCGACCGTCACGGCATCGCCCTCCGCGATCTCCGCCGCGTGCCGCTCCGGCAGCGACAGGCGCAGGAAGTAGCCCCCGCCGGCGATCCTGGCGACCTCCTCGCCGCCAAGCATGACGGAGCCCGGGGTCACCGGAACGGAAAGCACCCGCCCAGAGGCGGGAGCGACAACCTCACCCTCGTGCGCCTGCTGCTCGACGACCGCACGGCCGGCTTCGGCCGCTGCGAGCTGGTTGGTATAGATCTCGACCTGGGTGCGCGCCTGATCGACACGCGATTGCGGAGCCACGCCGCGCTCCAGCAACTGCTCGGCGCGCGTGAGCTCTGTCTGGGCATTGTCAAGCTGAGAGCGGAGCGCGTCGACCTCCGCCTCCGCGGCATCGAGCTGCAGCGCGATCTTGTCGTCCACCACGACCGCTATGACCTGGCCTTCTTCGACCTGGCTTCCCTCCTCGACGGCGACGGAGCGGACTGTGCCGCCGATGCGTGCGCGCGCCGGAACGACATTGCGGCTCCGCACCTGCCCGAAGACGGCCTTCGTCTCAACGACGGTCTCGGGGAGCGCGACAAGCTCGGCGCCCATGACAGGCATGGCAGAGCCGAGCAAGGCAACGATGAGTAGGCGCAGGACGACCTTCGCCAATGCGATGCTCACTGTCTGACCGCGACGCTGAGCTAGAGGTAGCGAGCTATTCAAAAGCGAGGCCGGGCTTTATGCCGAGCCGCTTGAACACCATGGCCGCCGGGCAAAAGCCGGTGAAGGACGACTGCAGGAGGTTCGCGCCGACGAACACCGTCAGCCAGTACCAATAGGGCGACGCGAAATACCCGAGTGCAACGGACAACAAGACCATGAACCCGGCAAACGCCGTCACGGCACGGTCGACTGTCATGTCTTCGCTCCTTGCGTGCTCATGCCTCCCGAAAGGGCATCCGAGCCCTTGTAGGCAGGCGCGCGCGCCGTCGTTTGACGCAGATCAACATGACGCTGGCCTTCCGCTTTTGCCGCTTCCGGATCGGCCGGGCGTCATAGTCCCGGCAGGTAGAGCACCAGCTGCGGGAAGGTGATCACCAGCGCCACGACGGCGAGATCGGCGACGAAGAACGGCACGACGCCGCGAAAGATCTGCACGACCGTCGCGTATTGAGCCGCTACGTTGCGGATGACGAAGACGTTCAGCCCGACGGGCGGCGAGATCATGCCGATCTCCAGGAGCTTCACGACGAGCACGCCGAACCACACGAGGCTGACCCCCTCCGCCCTGAGGATCGGCAGGAAGACCGGGAGCGTCACAAGCATGGCGCCGAACGGCTCCATGAACGTTCCGAGCACCAGATAGATCAGCACGACGATGAGCATGAGCTGCAAGTAGTTGAGATCCGCTCCGGCGACGGCGGCGTTGAGGAAGCCCGAAACGCCGGAAATGCCGAGGAAGCGCGTGAACATCGCCGCACCCACGGCGATGATGAAGAGCGACGCCGTGGTCAGCACCGTCTCAAGCAGCGACTGCTGCACCGCCTTCCAGCCCAGGCCGCCGGTGACGAAGCCGAGAACGACAGCTCCCAGCGCGCCGACGGCGCCCGCCTCAGTGGCGCTGAAGTAGCCCGAGAAAAGCCCGCCGAAGACAAGCGCGATCAACGCGAGAATCGGCCAGATGTCGAGGAGCGCCCTCACCGAGCTTTCCTTCTCCTCCGCGATGCGCCGCGGAATCAGGTCCGGCCGCAGCCAGCTGATGGTGAGGATCACCGCGACATAGGAGACGGCTGTCAGGATGCCGATGCCGATACCGCCCACGAAGACCTGGGTGACGGAGGTCTCGGCGATGATCCCGTAGATGATCATCAGGATGGAGGGCGGAATGAGCGCGCCGATCGTGCCGCCCGCGGCAATGGAGCCGGCGGCAACCGAGGGCCGGTAGCCTGCTGCCACCATCTCAGGGATTGCGATGCGCCCCATTGCGGCGGCACAGGCGAGCGAGGAGCCGGAGACGGCGGCGAAGCCCGAGCAGGCGAAGACGGCGGAGATCGCGAGCCCGCCCGGGACCCTGCGCAGGACCACCTTGGCGGCCTCGAAGAGTCCCGTCGTCAGTCCCGCATGGTAGGCGACGAAGCCCATGAGCAGGAACATCGGCACCGCGCTCATCGTCCAGGAGGCGACGAAGCTGTAGGGCGTGTTCATCACGATGCCGAAGGCGGGCTCCAGCCCGACGAGGAAGGTGATCCCGCCGAAGCTCACCGCCATGAGCGCGAGCGCCACCGGCACGCGTCCGATCAGCAGAAGGACGAGGATCGCGACGCCCCAGAAACCGACGGCGACGTTCACGTTTGCGGCTCCGGCTCACCGGTGTCGCGGGGACCGACGGCATACTCCACGGCCTTCAGCAGGCAGATGCAGGCGGCAAGGGTGAAGCCCAGCGGCGGCAGGAAATGCGAGTGCCAGACGGGCATCTTGTAGCTCACGAACTCGACGAAGGTGCCGACCTCGAAATGCCTGAGCGCGCTCCGCGCCGTGGTCCAGGCGAGAACGCCGTAGGCGAGAGCCGAGAAGAGCGCGACGAAGATGTCGGAGACCCGCCGCGCGCGCGGCCCGAGCGCCCACTCGAGAAGCTCGACCGAGACCATGCCGTCTCGCCTTTCGACCCAGGCGAGCGGCAGGAAGGCGACGACCACCATGTAGTAGCGGGCGACGATCTCGGGCGTGGTGTCGAGCGAGATGCGGAAGACGTTCCTGAGCGTCACGTCGAGGCAGATGTGGAGCATCATCGCCACAGTGCTGATCGCGGCGATGAGCGCCAGGATGCGAACGCTTCGCGTGGCGAAGGCGAAGAGCGCGGTCATGATCGCTCCTTCATGCCGAAGCGTCTCCGGATCGGCGAATCGCCCGGGACCTGCTCTCCTGACAGGCGGCACCCCAAAGCACTGTCATTCCCGGGCGAAGCGAAGCGGAGACCCGAGAACCCAGAATGAATCGCCACCGGCCCTGGGTCCTCGGGTCGCGCTACGCGCGCCCGAGGATGACGACCTCACATGTTACGCTCGGATGTGACTCAGAGCATCAATTGCCATAGGTTGACCAGTCCACCTTCGACCAGATCTCCTCCTTGGCGCGCTCTGCAAGCGCGTCCGGGTCCTCGCCGACCTCGTCAACGATGACCGTCCACTTCTCGACGAGGTCGACGAAATGCTGCGCCATCTCCCCGCCCTCTGCCACGCGCGAGGCTTCGTCCTCCGCGATGAAGGCGTTGGAGGCCTCCAAGAACGCCGGATCGGGCTCGATCACTTCGATACTGGAACTCTCCACCGCTTCCATCGCGGCAGCCGGCAGCTGGTACGCCCAGCGGTCGGTGAGGTCGAAGTTTCCACGCGCCGCGGCGGCGACGACCCAGGCCTTCTCCTCCTCGGAGAACGAATCCCACGTGGGCTTGGCGACCGCGAAGTTGCAGGTCACGTGATAGGTGCCGATCGGCACGCGGGTGATGTGCGTCGCCACGTCGATCAGCCGGAACGAGAGCAGGTCGACGACCGAGGCCATCGTCCCGTCGATGGTGCCCTGGCTCATGCCCTCGAAGGTATCGCCCACGCCCATTGCCACGCCCGTTGCGCCGAAATTCTCGGCCCAGCGGGAATATGGCGCGCCGCCGGAGCGGAGCCGCAGACCTTGCAGGTCGGCGGCGGTGCGGACCGGCTTCGTGGTCAGGATCCCGTAAACGTCCGAGGAGCCGGCGCCGAGGAAAACGATGCCGACGTCGGCGAACTCCTGCTGGCACTGTTCGCAGGTGACGACATATTCCGTCATCGCCAGCGCCATGACGTGCGGGTTGCGGCCCACAAGGGCGAAGTCGCCGGAGATGTTGGTCGTATCCATGCCGGCGGCGAAGTAGAGCGGCAGATAGTTGCCGATATCGATGAGCCCGGTCTGCAGCGCGTCCTTCATCTGCGGCAGCGCCACGACCTCGGGCCCGAGGATCGTCGCCGTGAGCTCGCCGCCCGATTCCGCGGCGAGATACTCGGCGAAGTGCTCGTACATGTAATGCGCCGGATGCGCCGGCGGTCCGGCCGGCGCGATGCGCAGCTCGCGTGCGTCCGCCATGCTCACCGCCGCGGCGAAGGATGCCGCGAGGGCCGTCATCTTCAGAAGACCGTTCATGTCCTTACCTCCCTTCGTTGCCCCGGCGGCTCAGAGGCCAAGCAGCCTCGCCGCGTTCTCCTTCAGGATGAGCGGGCGCACTTCATCCCGGATCTCGATGTTCCGGAAATCGGACATCCACCGGTCCGGCGTGATCGCCGGCCAGTCGGAGCCGAACAGCATCTTATGCTTCAGCAGCGTGTTGCAGTACTGGACGAGAATCGGCGGGAAGTATTTCGGCGACCAACCGGACAGGTCGATGTAGACGTTCGGCTTGTGCGTCGCGACCGCCAGAGCCTCCTCTTGCCAGGGGAACGACGGATGCGCCAGGACGATGCGCATGTCGGGAAAGTCCGCCGCCACGTCGTCGACATGCATCGGGTTCGAGTATTTGAGCCTCATGCCCATGCCGCCGCGCATGCCAGCCCCGACGCCCGTCTGCCCGGTGTGGAACAGTGCGATCGCGCCCGCCTCGGCGATCGCCTCATAGAGCACGTAGGCGCCGCGGTCATTGGGGTAGAACCCCTGCATCGTCGGGTGGAACTTGAAGCCGCGGATGCCGAAGTCGCGGATCAGCCGCCGCGCCTCCCGCGCGCCGGCCTTGCCCTTCGCCGGATCGATCGAGGCGAACGGGATCATGATGTCGCTGTTCTCCAGGGCGATCCGCGCGACGTCCTCGTTGGCGTAGCGGCGGAAGCCGGTCTCGCGCTCCGTGTCGACGGGAAAGATCACGCAGCCGATCTTCCGCTCGCGATAGTACGCGGCCGTCTCCTCCACCGTCGGCAGCATGCCCTTCGCGCCGGCGGGATTCTTGAAGTACTGCGCCATGCCCGCCTGGAACGCGTCGTAGCCGTCGTCGCGCGGGCCGCCGCACGGCTCCTCCGCGTGCGTGTGCACGTCGAGCGCGACGAGCTCGGCCGCATTCATGGTACCGCCTCCCGTTCGAGGCCGACGAATGCTTGCAGGAGGCCGATCAGCTGCTGCTCCTGCTGCGGCGACAGCGCGCTCTTCGGCAGTCGCTCGTAGTCCAGGAACCGCTGCCGGTGCCACTGCATGGACCTGCACCCGTCGGACGTGAGCCTCAGCGTGACGGAGCGCCGGTCCTCGTCGGGAATCGTGCGCTTGACGTAGCCGCGCTGCTCCAGGCTGCGGATCAGCTTCGTCATGTGCGCGCGCTTGATCTTGAGCTGCTGCGCCAGCATGCCCTGGCGGATGCCCGGATTGCACATGATCACGATGAGGGCCGAGAACTCACCCGGCCTCAGCTCGAAGTCGCGCAGTTCGGTGAAATAGTGGTCGTATATCTGCAGCTGCGCCATGCGCAGAAGAAAGCCGAGCGAGTTGTGGAGCGGCCCCAGGTCCACCGCGCCGGCAGGTATGGCGGGGGCGACGACCTGATCCACCTCACTCCTCCCCCGGCCGCTTCAGGCGCGCGGCGCGCTTCTCCAGGAAGGCGCGCAGCCGCTCCTGCGCGTCGGTGCTCGTCGCCGTGAAGGACGCGATAAACGATTCCACGAACAGCCCGTCGTCGCTCGCCATGTCCTGGATGCGCGGCAGGGCATTGATAACAGCGTAGTTGGATATCTCTGCGTTGCCGGCGGCAATCCGCGCAAGCTCCGCCGCCTTCGCGCGGGCGCCGTCCTTCGGAGTCCGGTACTGCACGAGGTTCCAGCGCTCAGCCTGCTCGGCGGTCGCCACGCGGCCGGTTAGCATCATGTCGGTCATCACCGGCACACCCACCAGGCGTGCCACCCGTACCGAGCCGCCGCCGCCGACGAAGATGCCGCGCTGGCCTTCCGGCAGGGCGAAGAAGGCGCTCTCGTCGGCGACGCGAATGTGCGTTGAGGCCGCAAGCTCCAGCCCGCCCCCGACGACCGCGCCGTGTAGGGCGGAGATCCAGGGGATCGTCCCGCGCTCGATCATGCCGAACACGGCGTGCCAGCGGCGCGATCCGCGCACGCCCTCCATCGGTGTCTTGTGCACGTGCTCGGCGAGATCGAGGCCGGCACAGAAATGCTCGCCGTGTCCGAACAGAACCGCCGCCTTGGCGTCGCGCTCGGCGCGCTCTACCGCACCGGCAAGGTCTTCGAGCAGAAGGTCGTTGATGGCATTGCGCTTGTCCGGCCGGTTGAGGCCGACATGGGCGACCCCCTCCTCGACGTCGAACGTCACCAGCGCAGCCTGGGCATGCTCCGCTGCGCCTGCTGTCTGTTCCACCGCGCGCATGAGCCGTTATTGTTTCCCCAAGGAATGTTTCCATGTAAACAATCTGCTCGGAAGCCGTCAAGCAGCCTCCCCACGGCCGGCCGGGAGATGAGACGATCGCAAGGGGCGAAAGATGACCGAAGCCGGGCTGAGGCCTGTCAAGCTCTGGTCACCGCAAGTGGAGATGCAGTCCCGCGCAGACGGCACGATGCTCGTCTGGCGCTCCGACAAGCTCGGCCCTTACCCCGACCGCATGACGGATCGCCTCATCCATTGGGCACGGACGGTCCCCGATCGTCGGTGGATGGCCGAGCGCGATGCCGGCGGCGGCTGGCGGACCGTCAGCTACGCCGAGGCGCTCGACAAGGTACGGCGGATTGGGCACGCGGTGCTCGCGTGCGAGCTTTCGGCGGAACGGCCGCTATTGATCCTGTCCGGTAACGGGATCGAGCACGCCTTGATGGCACTCGGTGCGCAGTATGTCGGCGTGCCTTCCGCCGCCGTCTCCACGGCCTATTCGCTGCGCTCGCGGGATTACGGCAAGCTCCGCGACATCGTCCGGCAGCTCACGCCGGGCACGATCTTCGCCGGCGACGGCGCCGCCTTCCGCGATGCGATCGAAGCGACCATCGCTCCCGACGTGCCCGTTGTCTCGGTGTCCGATCCGCTCGACACGCGCGAGGCGATCCCGTTCGACGCGCTTCTCCGTCCGGAGCCGGATGATGCCGTCGACCGGGCCAACGCTGCCGTCGGGCCGGACACCGTGGCGAAGTTCCTGTTCACGTCGGGGACGACCGGCTCGCCGAAAGCCGTGATCCAGACCCAGGGCATGCTCTGCTCCAATCAGGAGATGGTGGCGAACTGCTACGCCTACTTTCGCGAAGAGCCGCCGGTCCTGGTCGACTGGGCGCCGTGGAGCCACACGGCGAGCGGCAACAAGGTCTTCAACCTCGCGCTCTACAACGGCGGGACCTACTACATCGACGGCGGCACGCCCTCGCCGTCCGGCATCGGCGAGACGATTAGGAACCTACGCGAGATCTCGCCGACCTGGTATTTCAACGTACCGGCGGGGTACGAGCTCCTGGTGGAGGCGATGGAGCGGGACGCCGCCCTCCGCGAGAGCTTCTTCCGGCGCCTCAAGCTGATGATGTACGCAGGCGCGGGGATGGCGCAGCATACGTGGCGGCGCCTTTGCGAGATGGCGGTGGAGACGGTCGGCGCGCGCATCCTGCTGGCTACCGGGCTCGGCTCAACCGAAACCGCGCCGTTTGCCCTCTTCTGCACCGAGGAACAGGAGGCGCCTGGCAACGTCGGCGTCCCGGCGCCGGGCGTGACACTGAAGCTCGCGCCGGTCGGGGACAAGCTCGAAGCGCGCCTCAAGGGTCCGAACGTCACGCCCGGATACTGGCGCGACCCCGAGCTCACGGCGAAGGCATTCGACGAGGAGGGCTTCTACAGGCTCGGCGACGCGCTGCGCTTTGCCGTTCCTTCCGATCCCGCCAGGGGCTTCCTCTTCGATGGACGGCTGGCGGAGAACTTCAAGCTGCGGACCGGCACCTGGGTCGCCGTCGGTGCGCTGAGGGCAAGGCTCGTCGACCAGTTCGGGGGCCTGGTGCGCGACGCCGTCATCGCCGGCGAGGACCGCGACGAGCTCGGCGCGCTGCTCTTGCCGTTCCTGCCGGCTCTGCGTCCGCTCGTCCCGGATGAGGCGCGCCTCGACGATGCGGCCATCATCGCGCATCCGCGCGTGCGGGAGCGCCTAAGGGCGTGCCTCGCAGAGCATGCCGCATCAGCCACGGGATCGGCCACGCGCGTGGTGCGGTTGCTGCTGATGGACCGTGAGCCCTCCCTCGACAAGGGCGAAGTCACCGACAAGGGCTCGCTCAATCAACGGACGATGCTGCGCCACAATTCCGATCTGGTGGAGCGTCTGTTCTCCGACGATCCGAAGGTCATCGACCTGTCCCGCGGCAAGAGTTGATCAGAAGGGCCGTGCGCGGCGAACGGCGTCGGAAAGGCTGTGATCAGCCTGCCCTCAGGACGGCTTGACCATCCCATGACGGGCCACGGCGTAGGCCTCCAGCGCGCAGATCTAATATGCGTCTCAGCTTCGACGGATGATGCCCGGATCGACGAATGTGCGCAGGCGACGGGCCCGGTCAGGCGTCCACGCCTCCCCAGATCGTCTCGGCGGTCTTCACGACAAGCTCCAGCTTCCGCCACTGGTCGTCCGCGGCGATCTCATTGCCTTCCTCGGTCGACGCAAATCCGCACTGGGGCGCGATGCCGAGCTGGCCGATGTCGGCATACTTCGATGCCTCGTCGAACTTCCGCTTCAGGTCGTCGATGCTCTCCAGGGCCGCGGTCTTCGTCGTGATAAAGCCGGGCATCACGCGCTTTGAGCCCTTAGGCAGAAGACGCAGCGGCTCGAGCCCGCCGGCGCGGTCGCTGTCGTATTCCATGAAGAACACGTCGACGCCGGTCTTGTTGAAGATCGCGTCGGCCGCCGGGTCGTAGGCGCCTTCCGCGGCCCAGTGCGAGCGGAAGTTCCCGCGGCACATGTGCATGCCGATCACCATGTCGGCGGGCCGGTCCCTGATCGCCTCGTGCACCATCCAGGCGTAGCGGTCGATCAGGTCGTCCGGGTCCTGGCCCTGCGCCTGCTTGGCGGCCCTGTGCTTCGGGTCGCAGAGATAGGCGAAGAAGATGTCGTCCATCTGAAGGTAGCGGCAGCCGGCGTCGTAGAACGCCTTCACCGCCTTGGCGTAGGCCTTCGCGAGGTCCGCGAACAGCACCTCTACGTCCTTGTATTCCAGCGGCGCGATGTCCGCCGGCTGGGTGCGGAAGTGGCAGCACGAAGGCCCCGGGATCGAGATCTTCGGGTGCACCTTCGTCACCGACGCGACGAAGCGGTAGTGCGCGAGCATCGGGTG
>CAZMJQ010000123.1:0-6217 GCA_964566475.1 uncultured Propylenella sp.
CTTTAGAGTTGAAACGAATGCCCCGCTGCATAGGATGACCCTCCTCCCCCGGCAAGGATGCCGGCCGCAACGCGTCGCACCGCGCGACCCGCCGACGAGCGCATGACAGCCGAGAACCTTCGATCGCTCTGGTGGCACACGCCGGGCCCTCCCCCGGCCGCCGCGCGGCTCGACTCCGGCGTCGCGGTGGATGTCGCCATTGTCGGCGGCGGTTTCACCGGGCTCACGGCGGCGCTGCATCTCGTCCAGCGCGGCAGGAGCGTCGCCGTTCTCGAGGCGGAGAGCCTCGGCGCTGGCGCGAGCGGACTCAACGCCGGCTTCGTCGTTCCCAACTTCGCCAAGGCGGACCCGGCGGCCGTCATCCGCAAGCTCGGCGAGGAGCGCGGCCGCGCGCTCCTCGACCTCGTGTCGCACGGCGGCGACCGCGTGTTCGAGACAGCGCGCGCGCATGGCATCGCCTGCGACGCGGCGCAGACCGGCTGGCTGCAGCCGGCGCACTCGGCCGCGGCCGACCAGGCGGCGCGGGCGCGTGCCGCGTTCTGGCAGGAGCTCGGCCGCCCCGTCGAATATATCTCCGGCGAAGCGGTCTGCCGGCTGACCGGCATCGCCGCATATCGCGGCGCGCTCCTCGACCGCAGCGGCGGCACGATCCAGCCGCTGAGCTACCTCCGGGGGCTCGCCCGCGCGGCGATGGATGGCGGCGCACACATCTTCGAGCACGCGCCGGTCAGCTCCGCGCACCGCAATCGCACCGGCTGGCGGCTGGCATGCGGCGGGCATGCGGTGGAAGCGGAGGTCATCCTGCTCTGCACAAACGCGAGCCATGGCGGTCTCGGGCGCCGTCTGGCGAGAGCCATCGTGCCGCTCACCGTCTACCAGATCGCGACCGAGCCGATGCCCGCCGAGATCGTCGGACGCATCGCACCGGAGCGCATGCCGGTGTCCGACATGCGCGGAAACCTCTTCACCTACCGCCTCGACCGGGAGGACCGCCTCATCAGCGGCGGCATGGCCATCCTGCCGCCCGGCGCCCGCGCGCGCCTGGCGAAGGCGATCGCCGCGCGTCTCGCGCGCGAGCTGAGCCTCCCCCAGACGCCACGCGTGGAATACGCCTGGCGCGGCACCGCGGCGATGACGACGGACTTCCTGCCGCACCTCTACGAGCTCGGCCCGCGCTTCTACGGCGCGATCGGCTGCAACGGCCGCGGTATCGCCATGACGGCGATGCTCGGCGAGGTGCTGGCGGATGCGGCGACGGGAACGGCGCTGGGCAAGCTCCCCGTCCCCACGGCGTCGACCTCGGCGATTCCGTTGAGGCCGCTCGCCGGCGCCGTCGCGTCCGCCGCCCTGGCGCACGCCCGCTGGCAGGACTGGCGTGCGTCACGGTAGCGTCTGCAATGCCTGAATGGCGATACAAGCGCGTGTCATCCTCGGACGCGCGGAGCGCGATCCGAGGACCCAACGAGACCGTTGCCTATTGCCCCTGGGTCTCGGGTCTCCGCTTCGCTCCGCCCGAGAATACGCCCCGGTTGCGGATTGCCAATTCCTGAAACCGACTAGCGTCGCATCAGTCCAGCCCCATCTGAGTGCGCACCGCGCGGTTCAGCGGCTCATCCGGCTTGGCGAATGAATCGAGCACGACCGTGATGTGGTTCGTGTCCGGCACCACGATGTGCGCGACCGGAACGCCGCGCTCTGCACCGTGTGCGGCAAGCCGCGCCGACTGGTCGAGGAACTCCCACGTCTCGTTCTCCCCGACGGTCACGATAATCGGCTGCGTTATGCTGGGGGGCCGCAGCAACGGGCTGAACGCCGCCACCTCCGCTTCGGTGAGCTGCAGCAGGTCGTTCCGGAACGAGCCGGCAATGGAGGTGAGATCGTAGAGCCCGCTGATCGCCGTCCCGCCCTTGACCGCGTCGGCCGGAAGCCCGGCGACGCGAAGGCGCTCCCGGTCCATGACCTCGGTGACGAGATGCGCGCCGGCGGAATTCCCCGACAGGAAGATGCGCTCCGGGTCGATGCCGTGCCCGGCCCCGTGACGATGGAGAAAGGATACGGCCCGCAGGCAGGACTCCACGATCGCCTCCATGCGCACCGCCGGAATGAGCGGATAGTCGATCACCGCCACCGCGGCGCCGAAGGGAACGAAGCCCTCCGCCACGAACGCGAAGTCGCGCGCGGCCAGCGTGCTCCAGAAGCCGCCGTGGATGAACACCTGCACGGGTGCATTGGGCGCCGCGGCCGGGAAGAGGATGAAGGTCTCTTCGGCGCCCGCGCCGTAGGGGATGTCGTAACGGACATCGAAACGTGCCAGCGCCTCCTCCGAGGCCCTGGCGCGGCGTGCGAAGACCTCGTCGAGGTCCGCTATCGAATCGAGCGTGAAGTCCGCGTCGATCTCGGCGCGGGTGCGGTCAAGCGACAATACATTCCTCCCTGGCCGTTGCGGCCTCCCCATTCCGGGGAGGCCGCGGAACGACGGCTCAGCCGTCGATCTCCTGCATGATGGCGTTCATGTCCTCGATCGTCAGCGTCCGGTCGACGGTCAGCTCGCCGCCCGTGACGTTCCAGATGAGGGCCGCGCCGTTCACGTCGCCGTTGGCGTCGAAGATCACCGGGCCGGTGGCGCCGACATAGCGGATCGGCTCGCCCGCCTCGATCAGCTCGAGCGCCTTGGCGAACTCCTCCGGACCCGTGCCGACCTCGGTACCGTCTTGGTTCTGGATTTCCCGCACCGCATCGCGGATGGCGGGGCCGGTAAGCTCCGGCGCGATGTTCATGGCGAGGCCAAGGACGATCATCGCGTCATACTGCGTGGCGATGCCCGGCCCGTCGGCAGTCGCATTGTACTTCGCCTGGAAGGCCTCGCGGAACGCATCGACCGTGGGCCCGCCCGCCGACGCATTGTCCATTCCGTAGGCGTTCTCCAGGTACTGCCCGCCGACCGCCTGGACGAAGTCGGGCGTCCTCAGCGAGTTGTTGAGGATCATGTTCTGCGTGCCGCCGAGCGATATCCATTCGCGCACCATCGTGGCCCCGTCCTGGGGAAACGCCACGAAGAACACCGCATCCGGGTCCTCCGCCAACGCGACGTTCACTTCGGCGCGGTAGGAGGGCTGGTTCTCGTTGTACGCGACCGTCGCCACGATCTCGGAGCCGAGCTTCTCCATCGCCGTCCTGAAGTACTGAAGCATGCCGGTGCCGAAATCCGTGTTGATGTAGACGACGGCGATCCGCTTGTAGCCGCGCTCCGCGGCTACGTTGGCGCTGGCGTAGGCCTGCGTCTTCACGGTCGGCAGCGTGCGGAAGAAGAACCCGCCCGACTCGCCGCTCTCGGCGAGCTCGGTGAACGTCGCGGCGGTCGAGCAGCAAGTGATCTGCACCACCTTCGACGGGGCCGTCACCGACGTCAGGATCGGCAGGCTCACGCCGCTCGACACCGTGCCCGTGATGGCCGGCACACCCTCCACTTCCACCAGGTATTTCGCGGCGTCGACGCCGACGGTCGGCTGCCCCTGGTCGTCGCGCAGGATGAAGTTCACGTCGCAGCCCTTGACGCCGCCGCCCTCGTTGATGTGCTCGACGGCGAGCTGCGCGCTTTCGGCGATGCGCTCGCCGACCGCGCCCATCGAACCGGTGAGCGGCAGGATTCCCCCGACGTTCACCGGGCAGTCGACCTCCTGGGCATAGCCCGAGGAGACGCCGAATGCGGCCGCCGCGAGCGCGCCGCCCAATGTCAGTCCAACCAGCTTTCTCATGACACCTCTCCCTCTTTTCACTCCACACGTCACATTAGACCACATGACGCGATACGACCGGCTCCTCGCCGATGAGCCCGCGCGGCTTGCGCACCAGCATGACGACGAGGAGCAGCCCGATCAGGATCGACTGCACCGCCGCGCCCTGCGTCTGGTAGGCCACGGGCACCGTCTTGGAGATCAGCACGCCGCTGCCGCTCCATAGTCCCCACACGATCAGCGCGCCGAGAAGCGCGCCGCGGTTGTTGCCGCTGCCGCCGACGATCAGCATCGCCCAGATCTGGAAGGTCAGGATCGGCAGGAAGTCGAAAGGACTGACGAACCCGATGAAGCTTACGTAGAGCGCGCCCGCAAGTCCGATGATCATGGAGCCGAGCACGAAGGCCTGCAGGCGGAAGAGACGCGCGTCCTTGCCGAGCGCGATCGCCGCGGTCTCGTCCTCGCGGATCGCCTTCAAGACACGTCCCCATGGCGAGCGGACGATGCGCTCCAGCGCCCAGTAGACGAGCGCCGTGATCGCCGCGAGCATGGCGAGGAAGAAGACGTTGTAGCTGAGCTGCCCGTCGAAATAAGTCGCGAACGGGCGCGGTATGGACGTCATGCCAAGGCTGCCGCCGGTCAGCGACTGCCAGTTCAGCGTGGTGAGCTGGATCGTCACCGCGACGCCGAACGTGGCGATCGCCAGATAGTCGTGGCGCAGCCTCACGGTCGCCATGCCGACGATCACGGCCACCAGCGCGGCCGCCGCCATCGCTCCGAGTATGCCGACCGGCCACGGCAGCCCGAAGTTCCCTAGAAGCAGCGGGTGCGGCGGCGCCGTCAGGATGGCGAGTCCGTAGCCGCCCACCGCGTAGAAGCCGACGACGCCCGCGTTGAAGACGCCGGTGAAGCCCCATTGCAGGTTGAGGCCAAGGCACGCGATCCCCAGGATGAGCACCACGCTCGCAAAGAAGACGAGATAGGAGACGATGCCGATCAATGCACTTGCCTCTCCGAGCCGAACAGGCCCTGCGGCCGCACATAGAGGATGAGCAGCAGGAGAAGGAACGGCATCGCCGCCTTGTAGCCGGCCGGCACGACGAGGACCGAGAGGTTCTCCGCCAGTCCGACCAGCAGCCCGCCGATCACCGCCCCGACCAGGCTGCCGCTTCCCCCCAGAATCGCGGCGGCGAAGATCGCCAGCAGGAGATTGAAGCCCATCTCCGGCCGCAGCTGCACCGTGAGCCCGAGGAACGTCCCCGCCGTCCCGGCGAGCGCGCCGCTGACGAACCACGCGAGGCGGATCATCTTGCGTGTCTCGATGCCGCAGATGTCGGCGAGCGCGGAGCTCTCCGCCATGGCGCGCATGGCCATCCCTGTCCGCGTCGTGCGCAGCAAGACGAAGAGCACGATCATGACGAGGAACGCGAGCGCCAGCACGAAGATCTGGTCGGGCAGAACGCGCACGCGCGGCAGGATC
This sequence comes from uncultured Propylenella sp., assembly GCA_964566475.1. Classification (GTDB taxonomy): domain Bacteria; phylum Pseudomonadota; class Alphaproteobacteria; order Rhizobiales; family Afifellaceae; genus DASWJZ01. The sequence goes on from CAZMJQ010000123.1 coordinate 5,215, forward strand.
TCCACGGCGATCTGCAGCTCGTTCGTGTAGTAGTGCGCGTCCGGCCCCCAGATCAGCACGACGAGATAGCGAAGCACCAGCGCCACGCCGAAGCTCGCGAAGATCATGGTCAGCCGGTGCGCCGCGCGCGCGCGCAAGCGGCTGTAGACCAGCGCGTCGATCGCGATCGCCGCGGCGCCCCCCAGAAGTCCCGCGGTCAGCACGGCGAAGAGGAACTGCCAGCCGAAGGAGACCGGGCCGATTGACGCGCCGGCGGTCGCCAGCCCTGTGAAGGTGAGCGCACCGTAGGCGCCGAGCGTCAGCACGTCGCCGTGGCCGAAATTGGCGAAGCGCAGGATCTGAAGGCTGAGCGAAATGCCGATCGCGCCGAGCGCGATGATGGCGCCGGTCAGGAGCCCGTCCGCGATCGCCTGCCCGATCATCCGGCCCGGCGCCTTCCGCCGAGAAACGCTTCGCCGACGGCGGGATCGTTGAGAAGCGCCTCCGACGTGCCGTCGATGTAGTTGCGTCCCTCGGCGAGCACATAGGCGCGGTCCGAGATGCGGATCGCCGCGCGGGCGTTCTGCTCCACCATCAGCACCGCCACGCCGAGGCCGGTGAGGCGGCGGAGATCGATGAAGACGTCCGCCACCACCTAGGGCGAGACCCCGGCCGTCGGCTCGTCGAGCATGATGACCTTCGGATCGGTCATCAGCGCACGCGCCACGGCAAGCATCTGGCGCTGCCCGCCCGACAGCACGCGGCCGGGCGCCGACCGGCGTCCGGCGAGCACCGGAAAATGCTCGTAGGTGCGCTCCAGTCGCGTCCTCAGCTCGGCGCGCGCCAGGATGTGCGCGCCCACGACGAGATTCTCCTGCACGCTCAGTGTGGTGAAGATGTTGCCGGTCTGCGGCACATAGCCGAGGCCGCTCTTGACCAGCTCGTGCGCCGGCCGGCCCGTGACGTCGCGGCCGTCGAAGGTGACGCTCCCGCCTTCCACGACCACCAGTCCGGCGATCGCCTT
>CAZMJQ010000124.1:0-25345 GCA_964566475.1 uncultured Propylenella sp.
ACGACATCCTCTCCATGCCGCCGCCCTCGTCCGGCGGAACGCACATCGTGCAGATACTCAACATCCTGGAGGGCTACGACATCGGCGCGATGGGCGCGGGCAGCGCCGAGACGATCCACGTGATGGCGGAGGCTATGAAGCGCGCTTATGCCGACCGCAGCGAATATCTCGGCGACAGCGACTTCGTCGAAGTGCCCGTGGCGGAGCTCACCAGCAAGGCCTATGCAGAGGCCCGCCGCTCGGAGATCGACCCGGAGCGCGCAACGCCCTCGGACACGATCGCGCCGGCAGAATCCCTCTTGCCCTACGAGAGCCCGCAGACCACGCACTTCTCCGTCATCGACGCGGAAGGCAACGCGGTCGCCAACACCTATACGCTGAACTTCGGCTACGGCGTGGGGCTGGTGGCGGAGGGGACCGGTATCCTCCTCAACAACGAGATGGACGATTTCTCCGCCAAGCCCGGCGTGCCCAATGCCTACGGCCTTGTCGGCGGCGACGCCAACGCCGTGGAGCCCGGGAAACGCCCGCTCTCGTCGATGAGCCCGACGCTTGTGCTGAAGGACGGCGAGGTGTTCCTCGCCACCGGCAGCCCGGGTGGCTCGCTTATCATCACCGCGACGCTCCAGATCATCATGAACGTCGTCGACCACGGTATGAATATTGCCGAGGCGAGCGTCTTCCCGCGCGTGCATCACCAGTGGCTGCCCGATGAACTGCGCGTGGAGGAAGGTCTCAGCCCCGATACGCTGCGGCTGCTTGAAGAGTGGAGTCACAGCATCGCCGTGAAGGCGGCGATGGGCGCGACCCAGTCGATTATGAGGCGCGATGACGGCGCGCTCTTCGGCGCATCGGACACCCGCCGGCCAACCGCCCTCACCGCGGGGTATTAAGACTGCGCGATGGGGAACCGACCGTTACCGGCGAGCCAACTCGACATTCCGCGAAGGGCTTGCTTAACTCAAGCGTCACGTCCTTCCCGGCCGGCTCGCTCATTATGCTTCCGGCTGATGCCAAAGCCACAGGAGACATCATGGCGGTCGCGAACGTCGCGGATCATCTGGCGAAGCTCGTTTCCTTTCCGACGATCAGCGCGTCGTCCAATCTCGACCTCCTTGCCTATGTCGAAGAGACGGCCCGTCCCTACGGCGCGACGTTCCGCCGGTTTCCCAACAAGGAAGGCGACAAGGCGAGCCTCCTCGCGACGATCGGTCCAGAGGTCCCCGGCGGCGTGGTTCTCTCCGGTCACACGGACGTGGTGCCGACCGAGGGGCAGGCGTGGACCGGCGATCCATGGACGCTGCGCGAGCGCGACGGTTGGCTCGTCGGGCGCGGCGCATCCGACATGAAAGGCTTCCTCGCCTCGTGCCTCGCGGCCCTGCCGGAGATCGCGAAGGCGCCGCTGTCGCGTCCGATCCATCTCGCCTTCTCATACGACGAGGAGGTGGGCTGCAAGGGCGTGCACGACATGGCCGAGTGGGTGGGCGCGTCCGAGCTGAAGCCCCGCCTCGCCATTATCGGCGAGTCGAGCGAGATGGGCGTGGTGGCCGCGCACAAGGGCGGGCTCATCGGCTGGACGACGGTACGGGGCAAGCCCGGGCACTCCTCGCAGCCGGACAGGTACGTCAACGCGGTGATGGTGGCGGCCGAGCTCATCGCCGAGATCAACCGCATCCGTGCCGAGATGCGTGACGGCCCGAGGGTCGAGGGGATCGAGCCGCCCTATTCGACGATCCAGGTCAACCAGATATCGGGCGGCCTGCACGGCAACATCGTGGCCGAGCTGTGCCGCTTCTTCTGGGAGATGCGCATCATCCCGGGCGAGAGCGACCTCGCCGTCCTGGAACGCATCGAGGCATTCGCGCGCGAGAAGCTGGAGCCTCAGATGAAGGCCGTCGACCCCGAGACGGGAATCTCGATCGACGTGCAGGCGCGCATTCCGCCGCTCAGGCGCAACGACGATCGCGCCATCGAGGCCGAGATGCTGGCCCTGACGGGGGCCAACGATGTGCGCTTCGTCCCCTACGGCACCGAAGCCGGCATCTTCCAGGACGCCGGCGTGCCGGCCATCATCGTCGGGCCCGGCAATACCAGCCAGGCGCATCAGCCGGACGAGGCGATCCCGCGCGCGCAGCTCGACCGCTGCGTGGCGTTCATCGGCAAGGTTGCCGAGACCTGTCGCTAGCGATCCATTAAAGCCGCGCGCCACTAGCGGGCGGACGAGCCGGCGCTGGTCTTTTCGGCCCCAGAGAAGAAGCGCCATGCCTCCAAGGACGACAAGCAGGATCTCCGTCCCGGACCTCGGCGGCTATCCGCCCACGTTTTCGTATCGCGACCGCAATATCGCCGCCGCCTCCCCCTCGATGCGAAGCTTGCGATAGACCTCGTCGAGGTCGACTTCTGCGGCTGAGCCCGGCGCGAATCCGCAGTCGGGATTTAGCGTGATGCGGTCAGCCCCGACGTATTGCAGCGCTTTCTCTACGCGCGCCGTCACCGTTTCCGTCGGATCGACCCTGCCCGGGGAGACATCGACGCACCCGAGCCCAATCTCCAGGTCCTCACGGAAGTCGCGCAAGACGGACATGTCCCCCGACCCCGGAGTCGAGAACTCGATGGTCAGGTGATTGACATTGAGCCGATTGATCTGCGGCAGGATGGCAGCGTAGCCGCCCGTGTGATGGGCTTCGCCCCGGGCGCGCGCGCCGGCCCGTCGGCAAAGGTGGAGAGCGATCTTGGGGCCCTTCACGCCATCGACCAGCGCGTTCACGGTCTCCACGGCGAAATCGGCCGCGGCGTCGGGATCGTCGCAGCGGGCTCGCACTTCCGGATCGACGAAAAGACACAGGTGCGGATCGTCGATCTGCACGATGTCCACGCCGGCCTCCACCAGGAGATCGATCTCGCGCCGAAGGATCGGAATGCAGTCGCGCACGAAGTCGGACCGGTCGCCGTAGGCCGCCGCCGAGGCTTCGCCGTCCCAGAGCCTTTCTCCGAGAAGCGCCGGCGCGGGAAGCGTCGCCTTGATCTGCCGGTCGGTGATCGATCTCAGGAAGCTTATCTCCTCGGCGATGAAGCCGCCTTCCTTCGGGGTGATCCTGTCGGTCACCACCGTCCACGGACGGCCATCGGCCGGATTGGCGCCGACCGTAAAGCCATGCGCCAGTTCCGCGATGACACCGATATACGAGCGCCGGCGCCACTCGCCGTCTGTCACCACGTCGAGACCGGCTTCCTCCTGCATCGCGACGACGTAGCGGATGGCGGCGTCCATTCCGGGCGAACGGACCTTGTCGCCTTTCAGCATCTCGCGAACGAAGAGCGGCCGGGGCATGGAACCGACGACGGCCGCGGGGAAGAGCTTTGCCACAGCTCAGCCCCGCCAGTACTTCTCAGCCAGGGCCATATCCTCCTGCGTATCGATCTCCCGGTATTGACCCTTCGTCTCGACGTGGCCGATCTCCACCCCCTGCTCCAACATCTCCTGTAGGAGCTGGATCAGGTAGGCCCTTTCGAAAACAGCGGACTTGCGGAACGGCTTGCCGGCGAAAAGCGCGCGGCAGCGGTGGTAGGCATCGCGCAGCACCTGCGCCCCTGCCAGCGTGAAGCGGGCTACTCCGATGAACTCGCCGTCAGCCTCATCCACCGGAAGACCACGATCGATGCATGCGACGAGGTCTCCGTTCAACCGGGCCTTCTCCGCGTCGTCCGGCGGGTGCTGTGTTCGGTGAAGGTAGTGGTCGCGCCACATCGTATCGACCGCGACCGCGATGTCGCGGTCAGCAGCCAGCAGCTTCCGAACCACCTCCTTTGAGAACAGGATATCGGAATAGCAGGTGACGAACGGCCGATCCATCAGGTCCTCGGCGCACATCAGCGATGCGAGGATGTTGTTGTTGGGCCAGTCCGCGTTGTGGCGGAACGTGAAGCCCGGATAGTGCTCCTTCACGTCGTCGATGCGGTAGCCGCCGATGAAGCAGATCTCGTCCACGCCGCCAGCGCGCAGCGCTTCCACGGTCCAGTCGAGAATCCGCTTGCCTTGCACCTCCGCAAAGCATTTCGGGCCGTTGGCGGTGGTCGGCATCAGCCTCTGCCCGCGTCCTGCGCCTATGATGATGGCGCGCGTTCCTAGTGCCATGGGTAAGCGAATTCCGCTCTTTTGTACAGTGGCTTGAAGGCGCGCTTGCCCTTATTGAGAGTGCGCGCGGGACAGCGGAAGGCGCGGGTCACCATGCCGTGTAACCGCCGTCGACGCCGACGATGCTCCCCGTAACATAGCTGGCCGCGTCGCTTGCGAGATAAAGGACCAGGGACGCAACTTCCGGCGGCTCGCCGAGCCGTTTCATAGGCGTCATGTCGATCCACTTCTCGGCCCATTCCCGGTTCGACATTCCGCGCTTGGTCATCTCCGTCGCGATGTAGCCGGGCGCTACGGCGTTGACCCTTACGCCGGAGCCCGCCCACTCGGCGGCAAGCGACTTCGTCAGCATGTGAACGCCAGCCTTGGAGACGTTGTAGGCGGCCTGAGGCTGCGGACGATTGACGACGATCCCCGACATGGAGCCGATGTTCACGATTGCGCCGCTACCCTGCGCGAGCATTACCCGGCCGAATGCGCGGCAGCACCGGAAGACGCCGTTGAGATTCACGTCGATGACGTCGAGCCAGTCCTCATCGCTGGTCTCCGCGGCATCCGTGTTCCGGCAGATGCCGGCGTTGTTCACCGCGATATCGATCCTGCCGAACGCATCCTTCACCGCGAACGCCGCATCGCGAACCGATTCGGACGCGGTCACATCCATCGCCAGCCCCAGGGTTCTGGCCCCATTGCGCGCAAGCTCACCGGCCGTGTTGTTCGCGCCCTGCGCATCGATGTCGGCGACGGCGACCGACGCGCCTGCATCGATCAGCGCTTCGGCGATGACACGGCCGATGCCGCGCGACCCTCCTGTCACCACCGCAACACGGCCTTCAAGCGAATATTGTTCGAGCGGCATGTTCGCGCCTTTCTAGCGCCTCGGCTCGCGGACGCTTTTCAGCCCCTCCGGGCCGGCCTGGATCCAGGTGAGAGTCCGGTCCATGTGCTCCATGCGCAGCGAGAGCATTCGCTGCGCATAGTCGCGGACGGTCGCCGCATGGCCCGGATCGCCCGCTAGGTTGCGGAGCTCCTTGGGGTCCTCCCGAAGGTCGAACAGAAGCGGCGGCAGGGTCGGGAAGTGAACGTACTTGAAGCGCTCGTCGCGGATGGCGGCGAGGCTGCACTGCTCCATCGTGAGTCGCAGAGCCTCCTGCGGCCTTCTGGAATAAACCTCGCGAAAGTCATGCTCGTAATAGACGGCATCGCGCGGACGCGGCAGCGTCTCGCCCCGGCAATAAGGAAGCAGCGACTCGCCGTCCCACGTGACTGGAATCTCGCAGCCGAGCCAGTCCAGGATGGTCGGGACGATATCGATGGACTCGCTGAAGCTCTCCACCGTCGTCCCGGCCGAAGCCCCGGGAAAGCGGACGATCAGCGGGATATGGTAGGCGCTGTCGAAATAGCCGGCCTTGCCAAGCAGGTAGTGGTCGCCAAGATGCTCGCCGTGGTCGGAAGAGAAGATGACCAGTGTGGAATCGTACTGGCCGGTCTCCTTCAAGTACTCGATCAGCCGGCCGAAATGGTAATCCGTCTCGGCGATCATGCCGTAGTAGGTGGCGCGCACCTGACGAATGTCGCGCTCCTCGAGCGATGCCGCGAGCCCGTTGCCTGACCGGATGAAATCCTTCTGCCCGGTGGTCTTCAGCAAGTAGGCGAGGAGCGGATGCTGCGCCGCCTCCTCCTCGACCGTGCGCGCGCGGATCGGCTGCGGCACGTCGTCGGCACTGAAGCGCGAATTGTACGGCTCCGGCGCGATGAACGGCGGGTGCGGCGCGAGCGTCGCCAGGTGAACGAACCAGTCGGAGCTCTCGCGGACACTCAGATACTTGATGGTCTCCTCGGTAAGAAATGCCGTGGGGCTGTGATCCGCAGTGAAGCGCGCGGGCGCGAAGGTCGCGCCTCTTTCGTCTCCATCCCGTCCTTCGTGCGGAAGCCAGAAATCTTCGGGATCGTCCGGAAGGTCGTAGCCAAGGGACCGCGCCCATCCCATGTAGGGCGACGACCATGGGAGGCCCGGCGCAAGCGCGTCGAAGCCCTGCATCACACCGTGATGATCGCGGAAGAGCGGGTCGTCTGGCGCGAATACGCGCGAGTCGGGAACGTTGCTCGTATAGCCGAACATCGCCGGGGCGATGCCCGCCTTCCTCAGCTCGTAGGCGATGTTGGTGTGACGCGCGTCGAGCGGCGTTCCATTCCGCACCACGCGATGGTTCATCAAATAGAGGCCAGTCAGCAGGGAAGTGCGCGCCGGGCCGCACGGGCTTGCGGTCGTGTAATGCCGGCGGAAGGTTACGCCCTCCGACGCCAGCCGGTCGATGTTCGGGGTGTCGACGCAGGGATGACCTTCGCTCGTCATCGTATCGCCGCGCCACTGGTCGGCGATGTAGAGGAGAACGCGCCTTGGGGACTCGCCGGGCATGCCTAGCTGCTCCCGCCCAGCTCGTCCGGGTACTTCAGCCGGCGGCCGCTTTCGACATCGAAGACGTGAATGTTGGTCCAGTCGGCGCCGACGGGGATCGAGTCGCCGGGTCGGACCTTGGCGTTCTCAGGCAGTCGGATCGTGCACTCCGCACGGTCCTCGCCGAGACAGCCGTGCGCCAGCGTATCGGCGCCAAGCGGCTCGGCCACCTCCACGTGAAGGTCGCCGAACTGCCGCGCGCCCCCTGACTGCGCAGGAGCCAGGTGCTCGGGACGGACACCCAGCATGACGGGCTGGCCGGCCATGCCGTCGCAAGGGTGCTGCAGGTCGACATGCGTGCCGGCAATGAGCACGGACCTGCGGTTCGGGCCGAGCACGCCGGGCAGAAAATTCATTGCCGGCGATCCGATAAATCCGGCGACGAAGATGGTTTCCGGCCGAGAATAGACCTCCATCGGCTTGCCCATCTGTTCGGCGACGCCGTTGTTGAGAACCACGAGCCTGTCAGCAATCGTCATCGCTTCGACCTGGTCGTGCGTCACGTAGAGGCTTGTCGTCCTTAGCGACCGCTGCAGCTTCTTGATCTCCAGGCGCGCGTGCACGCGCAGCTTGGCATCGAGGTTTGAGAGCGGCTCGTCGAAGAGGAACACCTGCGGCTCACGCACGATGGCTCGCCCCATTGCGACGCGCTGTCGCTGTCCGCCGGAAAGCTGGCGCGGGCGCCGTTCGAGCAGGTCCTGGAGCTGGAGGATACGGGCGACCTCGATGATCCGCCGCTCGATGTCCGGCTTCGGCATGCCTCGGTTCTTGAGCCCGTAGGCGAGATTGCGACGCACTGTCATGTGCGGATAAAGCGCGTAGTTCTGGAACACCATGGCGATGTCGCGCTCACCCGGCTCGAGCTTGTTGACGACCTTGCCGCCGATCAGGATCTCACCCTCCGTCACGGCTTCCAGGCCCGCGCACATGCGCAGCAGCGTGGACTTTCCGCAGCCGGACGGCCCCAGCAGCGCGAGCAGCTCGCCGTCCGCCGCCTTGAGGTTCAGCCCTTCGATGGCGACGACGTTGCCTGGGTAGACCTTGCGGGCGTGTCTGAATTCGACTTCGGGCATGGCTGCTTACTTTTCGCTGTCGATCAGACCTTTGAGGAACCACCGCTGCAACACGATGACGACCGCCACCGGCGGCGCCAGCGCGATCAGTGCGGCGGCCATCACGACGTTCCATTCCGGGATGGCGTCCATCGACGGCATCATCCTGTTGAGGCCGATGACGATGGTGTTCATTTCTTCATGCGTCGTGATGAGGAGCGGCCAGAGATACTGGTTCCAGCCGAAAATAAACATGATGACACCGAGAGCTGCGATGTTCGTGCGGCTCAAGGGCAGCAGGATGTCGAAGAAGAACCGCATAGGCGTGGCGGAGTCGATCTTGGCCGCCTCCGTCAGCTCGTCGGGCACGGTGAGGAAGAACTGGCGGAACAGGAATGTCGCCGTCGCCGAGGCGATCAGCGGCAGGATCAGCCCCTCGTAGGAATTGAGGAGGTTCCAGCGGACGCCGATCTCGATCCAACCGCCGGTCACGGTTTCGATCAGCCAGATGAAGGGCGTCAGCGCGTTGGCCGCGATCTCGTAGGTCGGCACGATACGCACCTCGACCGGCAGCATCAGCGACATGAAGATCGCCCAGAATGCCAGCATGCGGAACCGGAAGTTGAAATAGACGATGGCGAAAGCGGAGAGGATCGAGATGACGATCTTTCCAACTGCGATCCCGCCCGCCATGACGAAAGAGTTGAAGAGCTGGCGCCCGAGGTCCTCCCGCTCCCATGCCTTGGCGAGGTTCTCGAAAAGCAGGTCGCCGGGCAGAAACGGCATCGGCGCTGAGTTGATCTCGCCGGCCGGCAGGGTCGCCGCGACGAAGGCGAGATAGACGGGCATCAGCACGATGGCGATCCCGATCGCCAGGATGGCGTGCGTGGCAAAATCGAGAACAGGCGTGCGTTCGATCATGGCGCACGTCCCTCCCCGCCACGCGCTCCTCCAAGGGCTCCGGATGTCGGCAGTGCGCTCATGAGCGGTAATGCACCATGCGTTCGACGTAGCGGAATTGGATGAACGTCAGCGCGATGACGAAGCCCATCAGCACGACCGACTGCGCCGACGACGATCCAAGGTCGAGGCCGACGAAGCCGTCGCGGTAGACCTTGTATACGAGGATCGACGTAGCGCCGCCCGGGCCACCGTCCGTCGTGGTGTCGATGATGCCAAAGGTTTCGAAGAAGGCGTACACGGTATTCATCACCACCAGAAAGAAGGCGGTCGGCGACAGTAGCGGAAACACGATCGTGAGGAAGCGGCGCATCGGCCGCGCACCGTCGATCGCGGCGGCCTCGATGATCGAGCGCGGGATCGACTGCATGGCCGCGAGGAAGAAGACGAAATTATAGCTGACCTGCTTCCATGCCGAGGCGAGCACCACAAGCGCCATACCGTCGGCGCGGTCGAGCGTCGGGTCCCACCCCATCCCGAGACCTTGGTTCATCGCATAGGCGATCACCCCCATGGTGGGGTTGAAGAGAAAGAGCCACAACGCGCCCGCGGTGGCGGGCGCCACCGCGTAAGGCCAGATCAACAGCGTCTTGTAGACGACGGTGCCGCGGATCACTCGGTCGGCGAAGACGGCGAAAAGGAGGCCCATGGACAGTGCGAGAGCCCCGGTCAACGCGCTGAAGACAAACGTAATCCAGATAGAGTCCAGGTATTCCTGGCTCGTGAAGAGGCGCGTGAAGTTCTTGAACCACACGAAGGTGTATGTCGTCCCGAAGGCGTCCGAGATCATTGTGGAATGAACGAGCGCTTGGGCAGCCGGCCAAAAGAAGAATACCAGAAGCACCAACAGCTGCGGCGCGAGCAGCAGATAGGGCAGCAACCGATTCCTGAATATGACGTGCTTGTTCATCTCGGGCGCACGCGCCTACGCGCAGACAGAGGCACTATAGTAGGTATGAGAGCCGGCCACACACGGAGCGGGAGCCTCGTGTGTGGCCGGCCAGTTCGAATGCCCGGCGTCAGAGCTTTCCGACGTGCTGCTCCTCATAACGGCGCAGCAGCTCGTTGGCCCGGCGCGCACCATTCTCAAGCGCCTGTTGGACGGTAATCTCGTCGGCGAGAGCCTTCCGGATCTCCTCGTTGATCACCTCGCGGACGACCTCGAAATTGCCGAGGCGGATGGTCCGTGACGCCGGACTCGGCTCGCCCTGCAGCAGCTGCTGTATCGCGTATTCCCGGCTCGGGTGGGTCTCGTAATAGCCTTCCGCCTTCGCCATCTCATACGCCGTCTGAGTGATCGGCACGTAGCCCGTCGCCTGATGCCAGAAAACCTGGACCTCCGGACTGGTGAGGAAGTCGAAGAAAGCCGCGGCGCCCGCGTACTCCTCCTCGGTGTGACCCTTGAAGACATAAAGAGCGGCCCCGCCGATCATCGAGTTGTTCGACGTCACGCCCTCATCATAGGGAAGCTTGGCGCCATCCCAGGTAAATTTGGCGCCTTCCTCGACGGTGCCGTGCCAGGCGGTCGAGCCTATCCAGAAAGCGCACTTTCCTTCCAGGAAGTTGGTGCGCGCACCGCTGCCCCACGTGTTCGGCGTCTGCGCACCGAAGGTCGCGATGCCCTCGTCGAGCCAGTCCTTGATCATCTGCAGGTGGTCCGGGACCGGTCCCGTGTCGATCACGACCTCGGCGTCGAGTCCGCCATGGCCGTTGTCCTTCGTGGCGTAGGGCGCGTTCTGGTAAACGCTGTAGTTTTCGTATTCCGACCAGTGGTCGGCACCGAACGAGTAGCCGCATTCGGTGATGCCCCGATCGATCAGATCGCGGCTGACCTCGCCGATCTTCTGCCAAGTCGCCGGTGGCGCGTCGTAGCCGCCCGCGTCCAGCATGTCCTTGTTGTAGAACATGATCGGCGTGGAGGAGTTGAACGGCATCGCCAGCAGCTTGCCCTCGGTGTTCGTGTAGGTGTCGAGCACTGGCCTCAGATAGTCGGAGGGATCGAAGTCATAGCCGTGCGACTCCAGAATCTCCTGCGCGGGGATGGCCGCGCCCGACAGCATCATGGTCAGAACGCTGCCCTCGCTCGCCTGCATGAGAAGCGGTTGCTCGCCGACGCGATACGCGGCGATTGAAGCGTTCAGCGTCGCAACGTAGTTGCCCTTGTTGGTCGCAACGAGCTCGTACTCGTCCTGAGACGCATTGAACTTGTCGACGACCTGTTGGAGCACATCGCCGAGTTGTCCGCTCATTGCGTGCCACCATTCCAGCTGGGTCTTTGCCTGCGCGGAACTCGCAGCAAGGCAAGCCGCCACTCCGAGGGCGACCCCGGCCCCCCTCACGTTTCTCATGTGTTTTCTCCCTTGTTCGTTGCGCGGTGCTCGTCAGTGCAGCACTCTTCTGACAATATCGTGCGACGGGAGTATCTCACTCTGATGGATATATCACGAATTCCTATTTATGATGCGTCGATAGCGAAATGCTATAGCGATACAAGGAGCCATCATGCGCTTCAGCGAGCTGGCGGCGTTTCATGCGGTTGCCATGGAGGGCGGTTTCACAAAGGCCGCCAAGGCACGCAACGTAGCGCAGCCGAGCCTTAGTCGGCATATCAAGGAGCTTGAGGACCGCTACCACGTTGAGCTTTTTTACCGACGCGGCAACACGGTGACGCTCAGTCATCTTGGTCAGCAATTGTTCGACATCTCGAAGCGCGTTTTCGTCCACGTTGACGAGGCACAGCAGCTGCTTGCCGGCGCCGGCGGCGTGAAGGAAGGACGTCTTCGCATCGGAACGGTAGAGTCGCATGAGCTCACCGAGGTCGTGGCCACGTTCAGCCGAAACTTCCCTGCCATTGAGCTCTCGGTCTCCATCGCCAATTCGCGTGAGCTTCTGCAGGAGCTGATCGACTTCAGGCTTGATGTCGCCTTCCTGGCTCAGCCCGAGGACGACCCGAGATTGAGCACCTTCTACTGCGGCCGTCACACCGTCGTGGTCTTCGTGAACAAGGGGCACCGCTGGGCCAATCGCAGGCGCATCCGTCTGAGAGAGCTGGAAGGACAGGAAATCGTGATGCGCGAGCCGGGCTCGATGACGCGCCATGCTTTCGAACAGGCCCTCGCCACCGCTAACATAAAGGTCAAGAAAGTCCTGGAGATGGGTAGCCGCGACATGGTGTGGTGGACGGTGATCCACGGTACCGGGATTGGCTTCGTCTCCAGGCGCGACTTCATCGAGCACCCGGCGCTCGTCGCGATCGATGTAGCGGATGCGGACATTCACTACGATCTGAAGGCCGCATGCCTCACTGGCCGCCGCAATTCCCCGCTTATCCAGCCCTTCTTCTCTGTGCTGGAGGAAACGATGCGATCGCGGCGCGATTGAGCCCCACGTGCCGGCGGCTGATGGATCGGTGCCAGGCCGATCTCGCGCATCAGGCGTGGTTCAGGATAATCTGCGTTTCGGGGAAACGCCGCCGCGGGCTCGGCAGCCTCGGCGAGATGCCGCGGTGCTTCTCAGGATCGGCAAGAGGCTCGCCAAGCTTCCGGTACAGATTGTGGGCCGGCCGGTCCCGAACATTGACCCAACGACCATCATTTCCCAATCCTGTTTGACATCCGCGCGAATGCATTCGAAGGCAGCTCATGCCGACCGTCACCGCACTCTACCGATACCCCGTAAAGGGCTTCTCGCCGCAGCCGCTGGACAAGGCCGAGATCGCCGCCGGCGGGACCATGCCGTTCGACCGCGCCTTCGCCGTGGAGAACGGGCCGATCGGCTTCGATCCGGCGAGGCCGGAGTATTACCGCAAGACCAGCTTCCTCATGCTGATGCGCGACGAGCGCATTGCCGAGCTGACCTCCCGCTTCGACGAGGCGAGCGGCGTGTTCCACGTCTTCAAGGACGGCACGCTTCTGGTCGAGGGGTCGCTCAACGATCCGGACGGGCGCTCGCGGATAGAGAGATGGATCGCCGGGCACTTCGCCGACGAGCTCCGCGGACCACCGCGCATCCTGTCCGCCCCCGGCCACGCCTTCTCCGACATGCCGGCCAAGGTGCTGCACCTCGTCAACCTGGAGAGCGTCCGCGCGCTGAGCGAGAGCGTCGGCCAAGAGGTGGACCCGCTCCGCTTCCGGCCGAACATCGTTGTCGACGACTTACCGGCCTGGAGCGAACTGGAATGGCCGGAGGGAGCGGAGGTCCGTCTGCCGGGCATCACGCTGACGATGGCATCGCGCACGACGCGCTGCGCGGCGACCAACGTCGATCCGCGCACGGGGCGGCGCGACATGCAGATTCCCAAGGCGCTCAGCACGCATCTCGGCCACGCCGATTTCGGCATTTACCTCGCTGCGAAGACAGCCGGCGCGATCCGCGTGGGCGACCCGTTCGCCGGACCGGACGACAACCCTTAGCTGTCACACCTTTGCCCAGTTTGAGGCGCCTCATCGCGTGAGACGCAAGCGGGCAAGCAAGCGGCGGGACAAGCCGCGCAACTCTTTAGAGAGCGCTTAAGCGATTCATTAGCCACGACGGCGCCTTCCCGTCGGAGGGCCGCGCCGCTGTCGCTAGCGTCGGGCATGGGAGCGATCGCGCGCCGATGCCAGGGGAGAATGCATCATGCCGGATGACTACAAGGCACTTGCCAAGCAGATCGAGCGGCTGGGCACGCGGCTCAGCAAGCTGGAGGAGTCGATTTCGCGTTCGTCGCCCGGCAGCGCCGGCGAGCGCGAGGCGGCCCTCGCCTACTGCGCCGTGCCGGCCATGCCGGAGCGGGAGCTCGACCCCAACATTTCGGTCGAGCGGGCGCGCCTCATACGCGACATCGAGAAGAAGTGGGTGAATGGAACCGAGCTTCGCTACTACTTCTTCGACAGCGGCGCGTGGGCGGGAGCCGAGCCGCAGAAGGCCATCGTGCGGGACGGCTTCAAGATGTGGTCCGACGTCGGGATCGGGATCGCGTTCGAGGAGACGAGCAACATCGCCGACTCCGAGATCCGCGTCGGCTTCCTGCGCGGCGACGGCTACTGGTCCTACGTCGGACGCGACGTGCTCTCCATCGGTCAGCACGAGCGCACCATGAACTTCGGCTCGGACCTGACGCTGGACAGGCGCGGCGTCGACGTGCCGGTGCACGAGATCGGCCACACGCTCGGCTTCCCGCACGAGCATCAGAACCCGTTCGCCGGCATCGTGTGGGACGAGGACGCCGTCTACTCGCTTTTTGCGCAGCCGCCCAACAACTGGTCGCGCGAGACGACGTTCCACAACATCCTGCGCAAGCTCAGCGCATCGGCGGTCGAGGGCTCCGAGTGGGACCCCGATTCGGTGATGCACTACGACTTTCCGGGCGGGCTCATCCGTCAGCCGGACGAGTATTTCCAGACCGGCATCCATCCGCCGGGCGGGCTCTCCGATGCGGACGTGGATGAGGTGAAGCGCTTCTATCCGCCGCTTCGCGAGGCGCGCTATCCGAAGCTCGAGCCGTTCCGGCTGGAGCTCCTGGACCTCGCTCCGATGGGGCAGGTGAATTTCAGCATCGAGCCGGACCAGCGGCGCGAATACACGATGCAGACCTTCGGGCGCTCCGACACGGTCATGGTCCTGTTCGAGGAGGACCGCAACGGCGACCTCAGGTTCGTTGCGGGCGACGACGACAGCGGCACCAGCCGCAACGCCAGCATCAGCGAGTGGCTCGATGTCGGCAAGCGCTACGTGCTGCGCGTGCGGCTCTACCTCAACTATGCCAGCGGCAAGTCGGCTCTTCTGTTGTGGTGAGCCGAGAGTGCGATCGCGCCAGGCCGCCACCGCCGGCCGGGCATCGCATCGGGTGGTCTATTCGGGAAACGCTGCGAGCGCCGCGGCCCCGTCCTTGGTGGAGTCCTCGTCGGAGTCCTGCGCC
Source organism: uncultured Propylenella sp. (assembly GCA_964566475.1). Classification (GTDB taxonomy): domain Bacteria; phylum Pseudomonadota; class Alphaproteobacteria; order Rhizobiales; family Afifellaceae; genus DASWJZ01. Next base: position 14,505 of record CAZMJQ010000124.1, read on the forward strand.
CCCGCGGCTTCCGTCTCACCGGCGCTCTGCTTCTTCGGGCGCCCGCGGCGGCGGCGCGGCTGGGAGGACGCCTCCTCCGCCGGAGCGGCTGCCTCGGCAGATCCGGAGACGTCCGGCTGCGGCTCTGCGGCGGGGTCGACGCTCTCCCGCGGACGGTCGCGATCGGGGCGGTCGCGATCGGGACGGTCGCGAGCCTCCTGACGGTCCTGACGCGGGCCGCGCTGCCGGTCCTGATCGTCGAAGCGCCGATCCCTGTAGCCGCGCTCGTCGCCGCCGCCTTCGTAGCCTTCTTCGTCGTTGCGGCCCTCGCCGTTGTAGTCGAAGCGGTCGCGAAAGCGGCCGTTCATCTGGCGGTCGTCGTCGTATCCCTCGTCGGAGCCCTCGCGGAACTGCGGCTGGGTCTGCTGGAACTGGGCCTGCGCCGCCATGACGATGCGGTTGTAGTGCTCGGCATGCTGCAGGTAGTTCTCCGCCGAGACCGGGTCACCCGACGACTGCGCGTCGCGCGCCAGGGTCATGTACTTCTCGGCGACGTGGGCGGCCGTGCCGCGCACCTTCACGTCCGGCCCGTTGGATTCGTAGCTCCGCGTGAGCGGATTCGGCCCCTTGCGGCTACGACCGCGCGACCGTCGATTCTGATTGTGTCTCATGAACCCGTTCTCTTGTTAACGGCTACTGCCACATATGGCCTGTCCCCAGCCATCTCCGAGCAAGTCTCGGTTTCCTGCGGATGCCACGCTTTACCAAGCGCCGACCTCCACAATCCGGAGGTCAAGACGTCTCTGCGATGGCGACGCGAGCGAACCAGCTTTCGGCGATCTCGTTCGTTGTGTGCCGGAAAAGGAAGCCCAGCCCGGTGGCTTCGCTTCTGGTTTGCGCATGGAAGCTAGCCTGACAACCGAACTTTTCCAAGCGCTTTTTTTGCCGTCTCCGGCGCTTTCTCCGGCATGGTTCGGACCGCGGTAACCACGCGCGCCCGCCCCGCGAGATCGGGGTGATAACATAGCTCGGCAAGCCCCGCCTCCCGGCACAGACTTGTCACATCTTCGCCCTGCCCGTCGCCAACCTCGAAGCCGAGAAAGCCACCCGGCGCCAGCAGCGCGTCGATTCGCGAAAGGATGGACCGATAGGCGGCGAGTCCATCGGCTCCCCCATCGAGAGCAAGCCGCGGATCGTGGTCGCGCACCTCCTTCGCAAGCATCCCGATCGCTTCGCTCCTTATATAGGGCGGATTCGCGACGACCGCGTGAAACGGCCCGTCCGGGGCCACCGCGAAGTCGGCTTCCACTAAATCGATTCGCTCCATGACACCGAGGCGCTCGGCGTTCAGCCGCGCCACGGCGAGCGCCTCCGGCGCGATATCCGTCCCAACCCCGCGCGCTTCGGGGAGCTCCCTGAGCAGCGCGATCAGGATGGCGCCCGTGCCGGTGCCCAGATCGCAGATCGTCAGATCGGGAGGAAACCGACCCCCGATCCCGGCCAGCGCCGCCTCCACGAGGGCCTCGGTCTCCGGCCGCGGCACCAGCGCGGCCGGGCCGACCCAGAACGGCAGGCTCCAGAATTCCTTTTCGCCGAGGATACGGGCAACCGGCTCCCCCGCCCGTCTGCGCGCTATATGATGATCGAACGTCGCCTTTGCAACGGGCGGCAGGTCCTCGGGGCCACGGGCGACGAGCCTCGCCGCGTCGAGGCCCGACGCCGCCGCGAGCAGGAGCCGCGCATCGAGGGCCGCGCCCTCGACGCCGGCCTCCGCCAGCGATGCGCGGGCGGTAAGAAGCGCCTCGCCGTAGGTCGTCACGCGGCGCCGTCCTCGAACTCGGAGAGCTTCCTCGCCTGGTCGTCGGCGATCAGGGCGTCCACCACCTCGTCCAGGGCCTCGCCGGCGAGCACCTTGTCGAGCTTGTAGAGCGTGAGGTTGATCCGGTGGTCGGTGAGGCGCCCTTGCGGGAAGTTGTATGTGCGGATGCGCTCCGAGCGGTCGCCGGAGCCGACCTGCCCCTTGCGCGCCGCCGCGCGCGTCTCATCCTGCCTCTGCCGCTCCATGTCGAAGAGGCGGGCGCGCAGCACCTCCATGGCGCGCGCGCGGTTCTGGTGCTGCGACTTCTCGCTCGCGGTGACGATGATGCCGGTCGGGATGTGCAGGATGCGCACCGCCGACTCGGTGGTGTTGGCGTGCTGGCCGCCGGCGCTGGAGGCGCGCGTCGTGTCGATCCTGAGCTCGTCGGGGCGAATGTCGACGCCGACGTCCTCCGCCTCCGGCAAGACCGCAACGGTCGCCGCCGAGGTATGGATCCGGCCGCCCGCCTCCGTCTCCGGCACGCGCTGCACGCGGTGCACGCCCGATTCGAATTTCAGCCGGGCGTAGACGCCCGCGCCGCGCACCGCCGCGATGATCTCGCGGTAGCCGCCGACCTCGCCCTCGCTCGCCGACAGAAGCTCGATCTTCCAGCCGTGCAAGGCGGCATAGCGCTCGTACATGCGGAAGAGGTTTCCGGCGAAGAGCGCCGCCTCGTCGCCGCCGGTGCCGGCGCGCACCTCCAGGATGGCGCTCCGATCGTCCGCCTCGTCGCGCGGGATGAGCAGGATGCGCAATTCGTCGCGCAGCGCTTCGATGCGCCGGCGCAAAGCGTGCCTCTCCTCCTCGGCGAGCGCGCGCATCTCGCGGTCGGTCGCCGGGTCGGCCAGCAGCGTCTCCGCGTCGGCAAGCTCGCCCTCGGCCTCGCCCAGTGCCCGCGCCTTCTCCGCCACGGGGTCGAGCTCGGCGAGCTCGCGCGACAGGCGCACGTAGTCGCCTGCCGCCGGCCCGGCCGAGAGCATCGCGGTGACCGTCTCGTGGCGGTGGATGAGCGAGCGCAGGCGCTCCTCGGGGATCGAAGCGGACATGGGCGGAGATTTAGTGCGTCTTCGCGCAAAACGGAATCGCGGATTTCGGGCGAACCGGGCATGTCACACTTCCCTTGAATTCGCCGGCTCAAGGCATTGCCGGGGTTGACCGGGCAACCCCGGGCGTGCAGTGAGACGAAGGCTCGATTCGAGGGAATGACGGGAAGAACGCGAGCCAGGGGACACGAAGGGGCAACATGCTGCCGGGAAGACTGGCGCTCGCCGCCGGGATTTTCTTCGCGCTTTTTGGACAGGCCTTGGCGGGCGCCGACGTCCCGTCCCTGTTCCGTCCGCTCATTCTCGACGGGCATCAGCTGAAATGGGGCGAGCCGCGCCTTGGAAGCGCGGCCCGTGTGACGTACGCCGTCGTCACGACGGAGCGGCGTTTCCCGGGTGCCCGGAACTGCGCCGCAATCCGCCCGCTCGATGGTATCCTCGCCTTCAACCGGATTGCCGACGCGACCTTCCGCGCGGAACTAGCCCGTGCGTTCGAAGCCTGGCAGGCCGTGGCGCAGATCGCGTTCGTGCCGGGCAGCCCGGAGTCGGCGCATATTCTGATCGGGGCGCAGGTCAAGCCGCGCGGGCGTGCCTTCACCAATGTCAGCTACGACGAAAGGGCAGATGCGCCAAGCGGCGTCCGCAGGCTTACGAAGGCGCTGATCTGCCTCAATCCGGACAAGCGCTGGAAGGTCGGCTTCGACGGGAACCTTAATGTCTACGACCTGCGCTATACGCTCATGCACGAGATCGGCCACGCGATCGGGCTGAACCATCCCGAGGTCGAAAGCGTGCTGATGCATTTCGGCTATAACGAGACGTTCCGCACGCCCCAGGCGGGAGACATCCAGGGCGCGGTCGCCGTTTACGGGCCGCCAGAAGCAGCGCCGACAATGGCGAGCAAGTCGCCAAGGGCGCCGGTGCAAGCGGAGTCCTTAAGGAACTGGGGCGAAGCTGCCTTCGATACGCGGATCGGCCGAGCCCTGGTCGGGGAGTAGAGCGCGTTGCCCGCGGCGCCGGCCAACTGAGCCGGTTATCCTCGCAACGGGCCGCGCGAGCGAACGAGAGAGCTGAACGGACAGACCTGCGTCGCGAGGCCCAGGAGGCGAACGTGACCGAGGACATCATCTTTCAGCCGATCAGAATCGGCGGCGTGGAGGTCAAGAACAGGCTCTTCCGCTCAAGCATCTCCGGACGGCTCGACAATTACGACGGCTCCGGCACCCCCTGGCGCATCAACTTCGAGAAACGCTTCGCGCGCGGCGGCATCGGCGCGATCATCTCCTCGCACGTGCCGATCCATATCAGCGCCCGCATCCTCCCCGACTACGCCACCATCGATTCCGACGAGCGCATCCCCTTCTGGGAGCAGTTGGGACGGGAGGTGCACAGGATCGACGGCTGCCGCTTCTTCCTGCAGCTCTCGCACTCGGGCCGGCAACAGGACATCGGCGGGCTGGAGAACCGCGGCCGCGTCCCGTGGAGCGCGACCGGCCGGCGCGACTTCTTCCATGGCCTCCGCTGCAAGGCGATGACCACCGGGGAAATCGCGCAGGTCATCGAATGGTTCGTCGACGGCGCACGGCGCGCCCGCGAGGCCGGCCTGGACGGCGTCGAGCTGCACGCCGGCAACGGCTACCTCTTTACCCAGTTCCTCAGCCCGGCGATCAACGACCGCACCGACCAGTACGGCGGCTCGCTGGAGAACCGCTACCGTTTCCTGAAGGAGGTGATCCGGGGCATCAAGGTCGCGTTCAGGGACTTCCCGCTGATGGTCAAGTTCAGCGCGGTCGATCACCACAACGCGGCGACCGCGCCCTTCGAGCGCCATGCCGGCACCAGGCTCGAGGAAAGCGTCAAGGTGGCCGGCTGGATCAAGGCCGACGGCGCCGACGCCATCCACGTGACGACGGGGAGCTCCTTCCCGCATCCGCGCAACCCGGCGGGCCCGCTGGCCTTCGACGTGCTGGGGCGCACTTACCAGAGCATGATCTCAAGCGGCGACCATACGTTCCGCAACTTCCTGGCGTTCAAGTTCCCGTGGCTGCGCTGGATCCCGCGACATCTGTGGGAGCGCTCGCTGCGCGACCGGCTCGATGCGCCGGAGCCCTGGCGCCGGCTGGAGGGACTGTCGGTGGAGGACGCGCGCGCCATCAAGCAGGCGGTCGGCCCGGACTTCCCGGTGCTAGTGACGGGCGGCTTCCAGTCTGCCAAGGCGATACGCAGCGCGATCGAGAGCAAGGCCTGCGACGGGGTGACGATCGCCCGGCCGCTGCTCGCCAACCCGGACCTGCCGAACGAGATGAAGGCGGCTTCCGGGGCGGGCCTGATGGACTGGGAACCGGAGCGCCCGTGTAGCTGCTGCAACCGCTGCCTCTTCGCGGTGCTGGAAGACCCGCTCGGCTGCTACGATCCGGCGCGCTTCGACAGCCGCGAGGAGATGATCGCGCACGTCTACTCCTTCTTCGAGGAATCGGCGCCGGCGTGACGCGCAGGAGTCGCATTTGGCCGAAGCGCCGCGTGCGGACGGGGCCCACGTCCTGATCGCGGTCGCCGGCGGGTGCATCCGGCAGCGAAAACGGGAGTGGCGCGGCCAGTTCAGGCGAGGCGGAATTGCTCGCCGCGGATGCGGCACCGGGCCGTCGTCATCGCTCCAGATCGCCCACCTTCGGATGCCTCTCCATCGCCGCCTTAAGCTCCCGCTTGTAGCCGAGCCGGAAGGCGATCGTGGCGATCAGCACCATCGGCACGACGAACAGTTGGATGTGGTTGTGCAGGATCGTGGTGTTGGGCGTGCCGAAGGTGGTGCGCAGCAGCATCAGGAACGACGTTGGCGCGGAGAGTAGTCCCTCGGCCGCCAGCTTGCCGTCTTCGAGTTCATGGCCGATGTACTGGAGCAGCATGCCGCCGGCGAAGAAGCCCGCGGCGATAGCCGCGCCCGCGGCGAACGGCAGTTCGGCGGCACGGTCGGCCAGGACCAGCAGGACGGCGTAGAACAGGGTGGTGACCAACCCGATCGCGAAGTCGAAGAGCAGCCAGACGACCATCACCGGGATGACCACCACGGTCGCCAGCGAGACCGTGTAGCCACCCACGTCGAAGAACTCGACCCAGGCAAGCGCAACCATGAAACCGAACACGCCCATCGGCAGGCCGATCTGGTGTAAGAGCCAGTTCCTCCGATCGCGGTGATAGGGCAGGAAGATCGCGGCTTGCTGCAGGTAAAAGCTGTACAGCGCGTTCATCCCGCCCCCCTCCAGTGTCGCACACGCACCTTACCATTTGGGAACCGGGGCGCAACGGGAGAATGGTCCTCCAGGTGCGCCACCTCGTCGGCTGCGTCCCCGCGAATCGGGCTGATCTCGAACGGCGGCTGAGTGTCCGGCAAGAGCATCGCGCGGCCGACGGGCCGCGGCAGTCGGCCGACCGGCGGGCCGATGCGATAGTGCGCGAAGAACACGCGCAAGACGACGAGGATCGAGGGGGCCAGCTGCATGCCGAGGCACCCTCTCGACCCCGCCCCGAAGGGTATCCACGCTTTCGGCGGGGCGCCCCAAGCTGGTCGATGATCTCCGCGCGGGAAGCGGGCTCGCCTGTCTCAGGGTCGCGGCCGCGATCACCGGATCGACCGCATCGCGCGGCTCACCTGAGGCGCCGGCCTCCAGACGACGGTCCACGAGGCGAAGGGATGCCGCCGGTCGATGATCATCCGTTCTTCCCCCAGAGCTGCGGCAGGAGCACCAGCCGTTTGGCCGAGTCAACAGGCCCTTGACGGGGACGTGGCGCTCCACCGGGCCCGTAAGGAGGAAGCCCTCGCTAGATCGGGATGCTGTGCGCGTCAGCCCAGGCGCGCAGCTCGCCGCGAATCTCGGGCCCCGGCGCGCCCTCGTCGACCATCGCGCCAACGCGCTCGGCGACCGGCTTCAGCTCAAGAGCCCGAAGCGCAGACTTGACCGGGCCGATCGCAGCAGACGCCATCGAGAGCGAGCGATAGCCGATGCCCGCAAGCGCGATCGCGTCAAGCGGGCGGCCGGCCATCTCGCCGCAAAGAGTTAGCGGCTTCCCCGCAGCAGCCGCCGCCCGCGCCACGCTCTTCAGCGCGCGCAGGAATGCCGGGCTCAGCGCATCGAAGCGCCCGGCGATGCGCGTGTTGGAGCGGTCGCTCGCCATCAGGAACTGCATGAGGTCGTTCGAGCCGACGGAGACGAAATCGACCGCGGCGAAGAGCTCGTCGAGCTGCCACAAAAGGGAAGGCACCTCGATCATCGCGCCGAACGCGACGCGGTCGGGGGTCTTGTGGCCGTGGCGCTGCAGGTGCGTCTGTTCGCGCTCGACCACCGCTTTGGCGCGCAGGAACTCGCCCACCTCGGTCACCATGGGGAACATGAGCTTCAGCTCGCGCCCGGCGGCCGCCTTAAGCAGGGCACGCGACTGCGTGCGAAGCAGAGCCGGCCGGTCGAGGCCGAGACGGATCGCGCGCCAGCCCATGGAGGGGTTCTCCTCCCTCTGCTGGCGGAAATAGGGGAGCACCTTGTCTCCGCCGACATCGAGCGAGCGGAACGTCACCGGCCTGCCGTTGGCCGCCTGAAGCACCTGCGCGTAGAAGCTCTCCTGCTCGTTCTGGCGCGGGAAGCTCGACGCCACCATGAACTGCAGCTCGGTGCGGAAGAGCCCGACCCCGGCCGCGCCGGATTCCTCCAGGTGCGGCATGTCCATGAGCAGCCCGGCATTGATGTGCAGCGCGATCTCGACGCCGTCGCGCGTGACGGACGGCTCGTCGCGAATGAGGCGATACTGCTCCTGCCGCCGGGCGCGGAACCGCACGCGGTCGGTGTAGGCCATCTCGATGTCGCCGGGCGGGCGCAGATGCACCTCCCCGGTCTCGCCATCGACGATGATCGGATCGCCGGACTCCGCCAGCGCCACGACATCCTCGATCTGTCCCACGGTCGGGATGTCGAGCGCCCTGGCGATGATCGCGACATGGCTGGTCGGTCCCGCCTCCTCCAGCACCAGGCCGCGCAGGCGGTCGCGGTCGTAGTCGAGCAGGTCCGCCGGGCCCATGTTGCGCGCCACGATGATGGCGTCCTCCGGCAGATCGGCCGCAAAGGGACCGTGCGGCCTGCCCAGAAGCTCGCGCAGCAGCCGGTTCGCGAGGTCGTCGAAGTCGTGCAGGCGGTCGCGCAGGTAAGGGTCGGTCTGCCGCGCCATCTGCGCGCGGGTGTCGTTCTGCACGCGCTCGACCGCCGCCTCGGCGGTGAGGCCATTGCGGATGGCCTCCTGCAGGCGCCGCGTCCAGCCGCGGTCCTCGGCGAACATCTTGTAGGCTTCCAGAATCTCGCGGTGCTCGCCGGTGCCCGCCTCGGCGCCGCGCGCCAGGAGGTCGTCGACGGAGAGCTTGAGGCTAGCCATCGCGGCGTCGAGCCGCCTCAGCTCATGGTCGACGTCCTCCGCGATCAGCTCGGTGACGACGATGCGCGGCTCGTGCAGCACCACATGGCCGAGCGCGATCCCCTCCACGAAGGACGTGCCCTTGAGATGCACCGGGCGGTTGAGGTCGAGGTCCGCGCCGGGGATGGCGAGGTCCTCCATCTCGCCGGAGGCGAACATCTCCGCCAGCACCATGGCGGTTGTCTGCAGCGCCTCCAGCTCCTCCTCGGCATAGGTCCGGTGGGAGCGGTTCTGCACGACGAGCACGCCGAGCGTCCGCCCGGCGCGCAGCACGGGCACGCCGAGGAATGAGTGGTAGACCTCCTCGCCCGTCTCCGGCAGGTAGGCGAAGGCGGGATGCGACTGGGCGTCGGGAAGATTGAGCGGCCGCGCCTCCCGGGCGATCAAACCGACGAGACCGCGCCCGACCGTCAGCGTGGCGCGGTGGACGGCGGTCGCCTGCAGGCCCTCCGTGGCGAAGAGCTCCAGCACATTGTCGGCCCTGAGCACATAGACCGAGCACACCTCCGCGACCATGTTGGCCGCGATCAGCGTGACGATCTTGTCGAGCCTCTCCTGGGCGCCGAGCGGCTCCGCCATGCCCTCGCGGAGCTTCCGCAAGAGCACACGCGGCCCGGCGAGCGCCCCCCGGGTAGTTGCCAAGCCCACCTCCTGGAGCCTGCCGGCCCCGACGAATCGGAACCGGGCATGTTATCCTGCCTGGCGCACGATCCTGTCCGAAATCCGATGCCGAGGAGCCCGTCAGGATTCGCGCGGCGCCGCAACCGTTTTTGGTCGGACGCCCGCGCGGGTACGCAACCCTCGCGTGCCGGCCTACGTCTTGTCCAGCTCGTATATTGAATGGAGCGTGCGCACGGCAAGCTCGGTGTAGGCGGCGTCGATCAGCACGGAGATCTTGATCTCCGAGGTGGTGATAAGCTGGATATTGATGCCGCGCGAGGCAAGCGCCTGAAAGGCCTGCGCCGCCACACCGGCATGGCTGCGCATGCCGATGCCGATCACCGACACTTTCGCCACGTCGCTCGAGCCGGACACGCTGGCCATGGCGACCGCGCCCTTCAGCCCTTCGATGAGCGCCAGCGAGCGCTCGTAGTCGGCGGTCGGAACGGTGAAGGTGATGTCGGTCGCCCGCCGGTCCTCCGAGATGTTCTGGACGATCATGTCGACGTTGATGCCGGCGTCGGCGAGCGGCCCGAAGATCGCGGCGGCAACGCCCGGCTTGTCCTCCACGCTGCGGAGCGTGATCTTGGCTTCGTCCTTGGAATAGGCGATGCCGGTAACGAGCTGCTTTTCCACGATTTCGTCCTCATCGCATATGAGCGTTCCGACCGGCTGGTTGCCGGGGCCGGTCTTAACGGCGGCCGGATCGTCGAAGGAGGAGCGCACGAACGTGCGCACGCCATGCACCATGGCGAGCTCGACGGAGCGCACCTGCAGGACCTTCGAGCCGAGGGACGCCATCTCCAGCATCTCCTCGAACGCCACCTTCTCCAGCCGCCGCGCCTGCGGCACGATCCTCGGATCGGTCGTGTAGACGCCGTCCACGTCGGTATAGATGTCGCAGCGGTCCGCCCCGATGGCGGCCGCGACGGCTACGGCGCTTGTATCGGACCCTCCGCGCCCCAGGGTCGCTACGCGGTTGTCGGGGGAAAGTCCCTGAAAGCCCGCGACGACCGCCACCTGCCCCTGCCCCAGCCGCTCCAGGAGCACATCCGCGCGGATGTCGGTGATGCGCGCTGCCCCGTGCACGGCATCCGTCCGCACGGGTATCTGCCAGCCGAGCCAGGAGCGGGCGTTGACGCCCATGCCCTGCAGGACGATGGCGAGGAGCCCGGCCGTCACCTGCTCGCCGGAGGAGACCACCGCGTCGTATTCGCGCACGTCATGCAGCACGGAGGCCGAGCGGCAGAGCGCCACGAGCCTGTTGGTCTCGCCCGCCATGGCGGACACGACGACCGCGACCTCGTTGCCGGCATTCACCTCGCGCTCGACATGCCGCGCCACGTTGCGGATGCGGTCGAGGTCGGCGACGGAGGTTCCGCCGAATTTCATCACGAGACGGGTCATGCCCCCAAAATCCGTTCAGCGGGCGTCGGAGCGGCGGAATGCCGTATCGACCGAGATGACGGGAAGGCCGGCGGCCAAGCCGACCGCGGCTGTTTATCGGCTTCCGCGCCGGCCGGCAACCGCGCCGGACGGGCGCCATCCCGGTTGACCCGACCGCAGCCCTCCGTCATCTGAGGCACTCGAAGCGATCATCCAACCCGCCCCGAAGGGTCAAGCCATGCACAAGGTAGCCGTCATCGTCGGGAGCCTCCGCAAGGAATCCCGCAACAAGGAGCTGGCGAAGGCGCTGGCGAAGCTGGCGGAGGGCAGGCTCGAGTGCCGCATGATCCGCATCGACGACCTGCCCATCCTGAACGGCGACGAGGTCGACAACCCGCCCGCCCCGGTCCTGCGCTTCAAGAAGGAGGTGGAGGAATGCGACGCGGTGCTCTTCGTCACGCCGG
>CAZMJQ010000125.1:0-8592 GCA_964566475.1 uncultured Propylenella sp.
CGCCTTGTACTCGCCGAAGACGGCGATGCCGTAGCCGAGCCCGACGCTCGCGCCGACGAAGCCCTGCACCATCGGACCCGTCGCCTGGTACTCGATCGTCCTGCCGACCGAGGGAATCGTCTCCACCTCCACGTGCGGGAATGAAATGCCCGCGCCGGCCCCGCCGTAGAGCGCCAGCCGCTCATTGAGCGGCGCCCGGTAGAGCCCGTTCAGGGCCGCCGAGTTAAGGCCGTTGGTGAATTCGAGCCGGGAGAAGGCCCCGCCTACCGCGGCGTCGCTCAAGTCAGACTTGACCTTGGCGTGCGTGACGTCGATCGCCAGGCCCCACCGGGGCAGATCGAAGCCCGAGAGCCAGTACGTTCCGCGAACGCCGTAGTAGGGCGGCTTGTTGAACGAATCCCCGAGCCAGTCGACGGCGAAGGTGCCGGACTGGGCGCCCTGCGACAGCCAGACCTCGCTGTCACGAGCGGTGTTGCCGCCGCCGTAGATGGACAACTGAAACTCGGCATTCGCCGGTGCCGCCGCCAGCACGACGAGCAAGCCTACAACCAGCCCCCTCACCAGCATTTGTGGTGCCCCGACTCACCGCATCGGCGCAACCATCATAGCATCGCATGCATGCAACACGTGTGCCCACGCCGCAACATTGCGTCGAGCGTTGTCTTGCTTGCTATTCGATCAGGCTGGCGAACAGGCGCATGAAAAAACCCTGCTCGCGCTCCGGGTTGCCGCTGGTCTGCGGGGCCGTGAAGCCGTTCGCCGGGAGCGGCTGGTCGCCGAGATCGGACACCGTGTTCGCGGCATCCGGCACCCGGTAGACTGCCGAGCCGTCCGTCGGCACCGGCATCGCAAGGCGGGCGAACTGCGGATCGCGGCTCGCCGGCGTCGTATTCTCGGTCAGGCGGCGCAAGGCGTCCTGGTCGGCGCCATAGCTCGGCAAGCCGTCTGGCGGAAGGACGACCCCCGCCGTCGCCGGGCCGCCCATGCCGGTCTCGACGGCTGGATCGGCAGCCGGTTGCGCTCGAACGGACGCCAACACGGGGGGCGCCGGCGCCTCGTTCGTTGCGGCGTCGGGATTGGCTTCGGGCGGAACAACGGCCGCGACAGGTGAAGCGGGCTGCGCGCGAAGCGCCGCGAATGCTGCGATGGCGGCGCTGTCCTCTGCCGATGGCAGCCTGGCCTCGTCGTCGACGGCCGCGAAAGCAAGCGCAATCGGGTCGCTGGCCGTTGGCGCGGCTCCGACCGCCTCGACGGTTTCCGGCACTGTCAGGACCAGCCGCGCGAGGGCGTCTTCCTGCCGCGCGGCCGGCTCCGGCACGGAAGGGTTGCCCGCCAGGCTGGCGGCCAGCAGGGCCGGCGCGGGCCGCGTGCGTGGCAGCGGCGCGTAGGCGAGCGCGGCGATCGCCTGCGAATCGGCGGGCGTGACGTCGGCCGGAAGGGGCAAGTCCGTGGCCGCGGCGACTGCGATCTCGGCGCCCGGACGCGGCCGCGGCAGGCGCGCATCCAGGTCGCCATCGGTGGCGGCGACAAGCCGCTCCTCTTGAGCCGGCGCGGCCTCCGGCGTCACCACTTCGTCCTCTGGCTCTTCTTCGCTCTCGCCGTCCCCGGTAAAGACCCGTTTCAGCCAGCGGCCAACGCCGCGGCGCTCTTCGGTGCCCGTCCGGTCGGTCCCGCCCGCATTCTCCTGCAGGTAGGCAAGAGTCGTGGCGCCGCCGCCCTGGCGGCGGGCGACGGCACGCTCGTAGCCGGGGAGCGGCTTGCCGTCGGGCGGCAGGTGGAGCGTCTCGCCGTTCGGGAAGAGGGCGATTAGCTGCTGCCGCGACATGCGCGGCCAGGCCCGCACGCTTCCGGTGTCGACGTGCACGAAGGGCGAGCCGGAGCGCGGGTAGTAGCCAACGCCGCCGCCCTGCGTCTTCATGGCTATGGTGCGCAGCTTGTCGAGCGGCACGCCGGGAATATAAAAATCCAGCGCCTTGCCGCGTGTGTGCTGGCTGTTGTTCGCGACGCCGCTGGAGCGGGCGCGCAGCATCGCGTTTGTCTTTGGCGAGCGGTAGGCGGAGATGACGTGCACATAGTCGCGTGCGCCCGCTTCCCGGTAGATCTCCCACACCAGGTCCAGAAGCTGCGGATCCATGTCCGCGTCTTCGTTCTTCCGCCAGTCCCGGAGGAAGTGGTTGATCCGCCTCAGCTCGCCGCGGTCGTAGCGCCCGTTCCGCTTGAAGGTGAACTCGCCGCGCTCGCCGGTATGGCCGAAGTAAAGCTTCAGCGTGCGATCACGCTCGCGAGTCTCGGCCGGCCCTGAGGGAAACGTTACGAAGGCAAGGGCAAGCAGCGATCCGACCGCCAACGCGACGCTCAAGCGGTTCCGGAATCGCGCGCTCGAAGGTCTCAAACGTGCTTGCCCCTCTTCCACGAGTCGCCCGGATTTCGGCGTCTGTTCAATGTCATCGTGGCGTGACTTGATTAATCCGGACTTAAGGAGGGCGTTATGGCAGATTTGCGGCGCGGTTCAAATAGGCCCTGGCCGGTCAGGTGCCGGTCAGGTCGGCGCCCGCGCCTAGTATCCCAGGAATTCCGTCATCTCACCGTCGTAGCCGTAGATGTCCTCGAAATGGCTCAACTCGCCATCGGGCCCGACGGTCGAGGTGAAGTAGACAAGATGCACCGGGACAGGATTGTCCAGGTTCACCCGCCTCTCCTGGCCGCCGTAAAGGCTCTCGAGGCGCGCCGCGTTCCACTGCGGGGCGGCATGCGGCAGGATCGCGTCGGCGAATTCAAGCGGATTCTGCACACGCACGCAGCCGTGACTGAAGGCGCGGCTGTCTCGTCCGAACAGCGACTTCGACGGCGTGTCGTGCAGGTAGACCGAATGCTCGTTTGGAAACATGAACTTGATCCGGCCGAGCGCGTTATGCGAGCCTGGAATCTGGCGGATGCGCACGGCGTGCGGGCTCACCCGGTACCAGTCGATCCGGTAGGGATTGATCAATTGCATCCGGCCGCCGACATTGGCCAGCACTTGGTAGCCGTGGCGCTCGAAATAGCCGTATGGGCCGGAGCGAATCTCCGGCATCATCTCTTCGCGCACGATCGAGACCGGTACGTTCCAGTAGGGGTTCACCACAAGATGATCGATGGTGTGCGAAAAGGTCGGCGTGCGGTTTGACGGCTTGCCCACGATGACGCGCGTCTCGTGGACGACGCTGTGGTCCTCCATCACGCGGACCGTGAATTCCGGCACGTTCACCATGACGTGGAAGGCGCCGAGGTCGCGCGGCATCCACCGCCAGCGCTCGAGGTTCGCGATGATGGAGGCGATGTCGTCCGCGCGGCTGCGGCCGTTGAGCGCGAAGAGCGTGCGCGGGCCCATGATCCCGTCGACGGTGAGCCCGGTACTCTCTTGGAAGGCCTCGACCGCCGCGACCAGCGTGTCGTCGTAAAGCTCCGGGTCATGGAGGTCAGGATCCGTCTCTGCCGCGGGCTCGACCTCCAGACGCTCGCGCAGCAGCGGGACGCGGCCGTCCGCCATGCCCGGTTTGAGGAGCGCGCCCTCCGGCACGACCACGCGGTCCTCTTCCTTGCCGAGCGCGCGAAGCTCGGCGAGCTTTGTCTTCAGCGCCGCATATTGCGGATGCGGCGGCTCGAATCTCGCGATCGTCGCGCCGATGTCCGTGTCCTGCGACAGGCGCCGCAGAGCCGGGCCGATGTCGGGGCGCTCGGGCTTCAGCGTGATGAGGCTGCTGATGTCGGTAGGCTGGATCCGCCCCGAGGCGACGTGCGTGAGGAAGCGCGCGACTGCGCGGCTGAACGCGACGTCCGCTTCCGCGACCCGCTGCGGATCGTAGTATCGGCGGTCCGGATTGTCCGGTGTGGCATAGAGGCTGGAATCGAGCCCGTGCTGCTCGGCGGCCTCGGCGAGGTAACGCTGCACCTCGGCCATCCGCGGCGTGGCCTCGCCGTCCGTCAGCCAGAGAACCGTGAAGCCGCGCGCCGCATAGAAGCTGCGGACTCCCTCAAGTGAGGCCCGTTCTATAGGATCGCCGCCATCCGTCGCCGCCTCGAGCGCCGCCTCCACCGCTCGGACTTCGGAAAGCGCCATCCGGGCCTGAAGCGAGCTAGTGCCGGTGTCCCGATCGCGGGCGCCGAAGGCTGCTTCATCCGTTGCTGCGGCAGCCGCCAGGGGCATCGCGGCAAGGGCACCGATCACGAGCGCAACACGCAGTACTAGCATTCCGCTTCTCCGTTCGACCTCGGCGCCCCGGTACCGCGCGCGTCAGGACGCGACAGGCTCGCCCGCCGCGATCCCGTAAACCCGCATCTTTCGATACAGCGTCGAACGGCCAATTCCCAAGCGCCGTGCCACCTCGCTCATACGCCCGCCGTAGTGTTCAACCGCAAAGCGTATGACCTCCTCTTCCAGCACTTCGAATGGCCGCATCTCGCCGCGATCGTCCAGCAACCGGGCGACACCATAACGCGCCAGCGGTCGCGAGTCAGCGATGTGCCCGCAGAGTGTGGGCGCTTCGCCGACTTCCTGTTCCTGAACTGCAACACCCGCGGCCGGTTCCGTAAGACCTGAAGAATTGGCTCCGATCGACGCAGGTTCTGCCCTAGCGCCGCTCGACCGGGCGGTGAGGGAGGGAAATTCCCGCGATGTCAGCTCCGAGCCCTCGCACAGCATGGCCGCGCGGAAGATGGCTCGCTCCATCTCGCTGATGTTGCCCGGCCAGGGGTCCGCGGTGAGGAGCGCCATGGCCGCGGTGGAGATCGCCCGGACGGAGGGGCGTCCCGCCTCCGCCGCCAGCCGGGCCAGCAGGCTCCGGGCGAGGTGCGGGATGTCTGCGCGCCGCTCGCGCAGCGGCGGCACCCAGATCGGCATCACGTTCAGCCGGTAGAACAGTTCCTCGAGGAAGCCCTCTTCCCGCACGAGATCGATCAGCCGGCGGCTCGTGGCCGCGATCAGACGCGCACTGCCTGAGGATGGGTGCCCGTGAGGCGTGCCCCGTGCTTCCTGCGCGGCAAGGCGGCGCGCGAGCGTCTCCTGCGAGGCCGGAGAGAGGGCACCGATCTCGTCGAGGAACAGCGTGCCTCCGTTCGGTTGCAGCGCAGAGCGGTTCGGAGTCGCGCCCTTCCGTGCGCCGGAAAGGATGGCGTCAATCTCCGTTTCGTCGATCTCGCCGCAATTCACCGTCACGAAGGGACGGCTGCGCCGCGGCCCGGAACCGTGGATCGCACGGGCGATCAGCTCCTTCCCGACGCCGCGCTCGCCCTCGATCAGGACCGCGATCGGCGAACGGGCGGCGCGCTCGGCGAGCCGGTGCACGCGCTCCATCGACGGCGCCTGCATGACGATGTCGCGGAGGCCGAGCGTGCCCGACTGGCCGAGGCGCATGCGCAGGACTTCGCCCTCCAGCGCGCCAAGCCGCAGCGCGTTCACGAGCGAAGCACGCACGCGCTCCGGCGACGCCGGTTTCACCAGGAAGTCGAATGCCCCGGCCCGCATGGCCGTAACGCCGGCATCGGCGCCGCCCGGCGTTGCCTGCACGATCACGGGCACCGCGATCGAGGCGCGCGCGAGCTGCTCCATCACGGCCATCCCGTCGAGATCGGGCATTACGAGGTCGAGAATCACGGCGGAGACCGGCGGTGCATCCCGTCTGGCGAGGCGCTCCAGGGCGGCTCCCCCGCTTGCAACGCTTTCCGCCAGGTGCCCCTGGCTCCGGACGATCTCTTCGATGTGGCGGCATTCGGCGGGATCGTCATCGACGATCAGGACGTAAGCTGCCATATCACCTTTCCGAGGAGAGAACCGCCGGCGACGCCGGAGCTGCGTGAAGCGCGGTGTGAATCGCGACCAAGTTCTTCGGGTGCGGTTAAGATCGTCTTAGCGGCGGCCGCGGGGGGCGGGACGGACGACGCATCAGGCGGTGGAAGACGAGGAGAAGCAAGTGGCCGAGCTGGCGACCCGACAAGTCGACGAGCATGAGGAGGACCTCGGAGCGCTCCCGGTCTGGAATCTTGCCGATCTCTACCCCGGCATGGACGCGCCGGAGGTGAAGCGCGACCTTAAGGCGGCCGCCGCGTCGAGCAAGGTGTTCCAGGACCGCTACAAGGGCAAGCTCGAGGCGCTCGCAAAGGGAGACGAGGGCGGCGCGGCGCTGGCCGAAGCGATCGCGGAGTACGAGGCGATCAGCGAGAGGCTCGGCCGCCTCGCGAGCTTCGGTCATCTCGTCTATGCCGAGGACACGTCCGACCCGGAGCGCTCCAAGTTCTACGGCGACCTGGGCGACCGTATGACCACCATCTCGACCGATCTCCTGTTCTTCGAGCTGGAGCTCAACCGACTCGACGACGCACTGGTCGAGAAGGCGCTGCAGACGCCGGTCTTCGCCCGCTACCGTCCATGGATCGAGGATCTCCGCCTGGAGAAGCCCTACCAGCTCGCCGACGACATCGAGCGGCTGTTCCACGAGAAGTCGGTCACGGGGCGCGGAGCCTGGAACCGCCTGTTCGACGAGACGATGGCGGCGCTGCGCTTCGACGTGGATGGCGAGGAGCTGACGCTCGAGCGGACGCTGAACCGGCTCATCCATCCGGACGAGGCGCGGCGCCGGGCGGCTGCGGAGGCGCTTGCGGAAACGTTCGGCAAGAACCTCCGGCTCTTCGCCCACATCACGAACGTGCTTGCCAAGGACAAGTCGATCTCCGACGACTGGCGCGGCTTCAAGGACGTCGCCGCGTCACGCCACCTCCACAACCGTGTCGAGCCGGAGGTCGTGGATGCGCTCGTCACGGCCGTGCGCGAAAGCTATCCGCGGCTGTCGCATCGCTACTACGCGCTGAAGGCCGGTTGGCTCGGCAAGGAGAAGCTCGAATACTGGGACCGCAACGCCCCGCTGCCGGAGACGGTCGACCGCCGCATCCCGTGGGACGAGGCGCGCGAGACTGTGCTCGGTGCCTATGGCGGCTTCGCTCCCGAGATGGCGGAGATCGCCGGCCGCTTCTTCGACAGGCGCTGGATTGACGCGCCAACCCGGTCGGGCAAGGCGCCGGGCGCCTTCTCGCATCCGACGGTGCCCTCCGTGCACCCCTATGTCCTGCTGAACTACCAGGGCAAGCATCGCGACGTGATGACGCTCGCGCACGAGCTCGGGCACGGCGTCCATCAGGTGCTCGCCGCCGACCAGGGGCTCCTCATGTCGCAGACGCCGCTGACGCTGGCGGAGACCGCCAGCGTCTTCGGCGAGATGCTCACCTTCCGCGCCATGCTGGAACGCGCCAAAGACAAGCGCGAGCGCAAGGCGATGCTCGCCGCCAAGACGGAGGACATGATCAACACCGTCGTGCGGCAGGTCGCGTTCTACTCGTTCGAGCGCAAGGTCCATGTCGAGCGGCGCGAGGGGGAGCTGACGGCCGAGCGCATCGGCGAGATATGGATGGAGGTGCAGAGGGAGAGCCTCGGGCCCGCGATCGACCTCGGCGCCGGCTACCAGACTTACTGGACCTATGTCCCGCATTTCATCCATTCGCCGTTCTACGTCTACGCCTACGCCTTCGGCGACTGCATGGTGAACTCGCTCTATGCCGTTTACGAGAAGGCGGAGAGCGGCTTCCAGGACAAGTACTTCGCCATGCTGAAAGCGGGCGGCACGAAGCATCACAAGGAGCTCCTCGCGCCGTTCGGCCTCGACGCCAGCGACCCGGCGTTCTGGCACATGGGGCTTTCGCTGATCGACCGGCTGATCACCGAGCTTGAGGAGATGGAGAAGAGGTAGGCGGCGGCGCTCCGTCGTTTCCGCCGCCGATTTTGAACCGGCTCAACGATTCGTGCTACTCTCAGTCGCATCTCTGATGGGGGGCGGGCATGTCGGACGCTGCACCTGAGTCCTGGAGGCCGGAGAGCTCGAAGGGGCCGGGCGAGGAGCAGTTCTGGAACGATATCTTCCCGGCCGAGCTCAACGCGATCAACGCGCGCATCGATGCCTTGAACGCGCGGGTAGACAGGAACCACCCTTACGTCACAAGGTCCGAGGACCGTCCGACGATGGCGGTTGGTCTCGCGCTCTCCGGCGGCGGTATAAGGTCGGCGGCCTTCTCGATGGGCGTTCTGCAGGCGCTCAACCAGAACGGCGTCTTCGACAACGTTCATTACCTGTCGACTGTCTCCGGCGGCGGCTACGCTGGCGGCTCGATGATCGCGAGCATGAGCGTCAGCGGGGACTTTCCGTTCGGGGAGAGGGCCACCGGCGCCGCCCCGGCGGCGGAGCACATCCGCGACACGGAATCCGTCAGCCACGTTCGCAACTACTCCAACTTCCTCATACCGTTCGGAGTGCGGGACGTCCTGACGAGCATCGCGATCGTCATCCGGGGGATTGTAGCAAATCTCGGCTGGGTGATTCCCGTCCTCCTCATCGCGGCGGCCGTGACGATCTTCGCCAATCCCACCGCGCGTTACCTTTCAGAGCCGGACATTCTGGGCCACGCGTTGCCGTGGATACCGTTTCCGAATTTCGGGCTGTCGATCGTCGGCGCCCTTGCGGGGATCGTCCTGTTCTTTCTCTGGGCGCTCTTCCGCTCGGTTCTGCCGCA
>CAZMJQ010000126.1:0-5555 GCA_964566475.1 uncultured Propylenella sp.
CCGCCCATGTTCTCCAGGATGGAGCAGTAGTTGGCGACGCCGGAGCCGCCCATGTTGAAGACGCAGCCGAGCTCCGCGCCGGGACGCTGCATGTCGCCCGCCTCGCCGGAAAGCTGCATGGCGGCGAGCACGTGCATGGAGACTCCCGTGGCGCCCACCGGATGGCCCTTGGCTTTCAGCCCGCCGGAAAGGTTGATCGGCAGCGCGCCGTCCTTCTGCGCCGTTCCCTCCTCGACCACGCGGGCGCCGTTGCCCTGCGGCGCCAGCCCCATCGCCTCGTAGATCATCAGCTCGGCGATGGTGAAGCAGTCGTGCACCTCGGCAAAGTCGAGGTCGTTCACCTCGATTCCCGCCGCATCGTAGGCGCGCCGGAAGGCCGTGGCCGGCCCTTCGAAAGAGAGGATGTCGCGCTTCGACATGGGCAGGAAGTCGTTGACCTGCACCGCGGCGCGGAAGCCGATATTGTGCGGCATCTCCTCGGCCATCTCGTCGGCGACGACCACCAGCGCCGCGGCCCCGTCGGTGATCAGCGAGCAGTCGGTCATGCGCAGCGGCGGCGCGATCAGCGGGTTCTTGTCGCTGACCGTGTTGCAGAACTCGAAGCCGAGGTCCTTGCGAAGCTGCGCCAGCGGGTTGGCGAGCGCATTCCTGTGGTTTTTCGCGGCGATCCTGGCGAGCGCCGCGGACTGGTCGCCGTTGGCCTGGAAGTAGGTGTTGGCGATCCGCCCGAATATCTGCGGGAAGGAGAGATCGGCCTCCTCCTTCTGGTAGGAGGCGCCGGCGAGCGCCTTCGCGACACCCGCCGTGTCCTTCGCCGTCATCTTCTCCACGCCGATGACAAGCGCCACGCGCGCCGAGCCGGCCCTGACGGCGTCGCGCGCCGCATAGACGGCGGCGGAGCCGCTGGCGCAGGCGTTTTCGCAGCGCGTCGCCGGCTTGAAGCGGAGGTTCTCATCCACCTGGAGGGCAAGGGAGGAGGGGAAGCCGTCCGTCACGAGGCCGGAATTGAAGTGTCCGACCCAGATTGCATCGACGTCGCGTGCTTCGAGCCCCGCGTGCGCAAGCGCCTCCGCCGCCGCATCGGTGATCAGGTCCTCGAGCGACTTGTCCTCGAGGCGGCCGAAAGGCGTGTGCCCCCAACCGACGATGCGCGCGTCCATGACGGTTCTCCTCAGCTCACCTTCAGCGTAATCCCGCCATCGACGACGAGCTCGATGCCGGTCACGTACTTCGATTCATCGGACGCCAAGTAGAGCGCTGCGTAGGCTACGTCCCATGCGTCCCCCATATAGCCCATCGGCACCTGCGCGTCGCGGGCGCGCCACATCGCCTCGATGTCTCCGCCCGCATAGCTCTCGGCGAGCTGCGCGGACTTCTCGACCATCGGGGTCTTCATGAGACCGGGGAGGATGGCGTTCACCCGGACGTTCCGCCCGGCATATTCCGCCGCCGTCGCCCGCGTGAGGTGGTTCATCGCGGCTTTCGAGGCGTAATACGTGGCGTAGGGCACGCCGAGGAAGCGGATGGAGGCGATGGAGGAGACGTTGACGATCGAGCCGCCGCCGCGCTCCACCATGCCGGGGATGACATGCTTCATGGCGAGGAAGCAGCTCTTCAGGTTCACCGCGAGAACGCGGTCCCAGGTATCCTCCGAGACCTCCACCACGCCGCCGACCTCCACGATTCCGACATTGTTATGCAGCACGTCGATGCGGCCGAAGCGGTCGAGGCAGGACGCGACGACACGCGCTACGTCGGCGGAGTCCGCGACGTCGGCCTGGCCGTGCGCGGCATCGCCTCCTTCGCCGAGAATGATCTCCGCGGTCTCCCGAGCCGCGTCTTCGTCGATGTCGACGCAGTAGACCTGAGCGCCTTCGCGGGCGAAGAGCGCGGCCGCGGCCTTGCCGTTCCCCCAGCCCGGGCCGATGGACCCCGCGCCCATCACCAGCGCCGCCTTGCCTTCGAGCCTGCCCGTCATGCGCGCCCCTCCTTTCCGATCTGGCCTACGCTGGCTCCGTCATTCCGCGGCCAGCCGGTTTGCTGGTGAGGCACAGCACCCGCTACACCTCCCCCTTGCGGGGAGGTCGAAATTCGAAGCGTCGCGCGGGACGCGTGATGCGCGCGAATTTCGGGTGGGGGTCATGGCGTCAGCGGTCCGCCGAAGCGGCTGATCGTCGAGATCGATGGCGAGCACCACGGCTTCGAAGCCGATCAGGCTGTAAGGCCCGACCGGCACCTGCCAGCGAAATCCGTGGCCGCACAAACGGTTCCCGCGCAGCTCGCCCCACAGACGAGCTTCCGCGTCGGTCATCTCGCGACGCAGTCTCCGTGCGTGTGCCCGATGCGCGTCCGCGACGATCCGATGCGCCATGACCCCCACCCGAAATCCGTCTCGCTCACGCTCGCCGGATTTCGACCTCCCCGCAAGGGGGAGGTGGGGCGCTGTGCCGAGCGTCGTGCGCCCGCAGCTCGGTCTTCAGCACCTTGCCGTAATTGTTCTTCGGCAGGGCCTCCACACGCACATACGCCTTCGGCCGCTTGAAGCGCGCGATGCGGTCGAGGCACAGACGGTCGAGCTCGCCGAAGTCCGCGTCGCCGACGACGTAGGCGACGACGACCTCGCCCCATTCGGAATCGCGCCGCCCGATCACGGAGGCCTCGTGCACGGCGGGATGGCTCAGCAGCACCTCCTCGATCTCGCGCGGATAGATGTTCGCGCCGCCGGAGATGATGAGGTCCTTCGAACGGTCCTTCAGCGTGAGGAATCCGTCCGCGTCCATCGCGCCGAGGTCGCCGGTCCTCAGCCAGCCGTCGACGAGCGCTTCGCGCGTGGCCTCCGGGTTGCGCCAGTAGCCGAGCATGACGGGCGCGCCACGCACGCAAATTTCGCCGGTCTGGCCACATTCCGCCAGCGCTCCATCGTCCTTCACGATCGCTACTTCCACGACGGACTGTGCGCGCCCCACCGAGCCGAGGCGCTCGCGCCAGCGCGGATGCGTGCGGTCGGCGACCAGATCGCGCTGCAGGGCTGTGATCGTCATGGGGGATTCGCCTTGCCCGTAGATCTGCACGAAGCGCGGCCCCATCACCGCCACGGCCTCCTCGATGTCGGCGACGTACATCGGGCCGCCGCCGTAGACGATGGTGCGGATGCCGTCGCCGGTGCGGCCCGTGGCCTTCGCCCTGTGCACGAGCCGCTTCACCATGGTCGGCGCGGCGAACATGTGCACGCTCTTCAGCTCCGCCGAGAGCGCAAGCACTTCGTCGTCGTCGAAGGTCCGCGAGGGCGGGATGACGTGGCGCGCGCCGCGCAGGACATGCATGAAGTTGTAGAGCCCGGCGCCATGCGACAGCGGCGCTGCATAGAGCGCCGCATCGGCGGGGAAGACATCGTCCACGTCCGCGAAGTAGGAGAGGGCCGCGGCCCGCAGGTTGCCGTGCGAGAGCATGACGCCTTTGGGTCTGCCGGTCGTCCCCGACGTGTAGAACAGCCAGGCGAGGTCGTCGCGGGCGCGCGGCGTCACCCCGGTCATGGGCTCGGACCGGCGCAGCGAGCGGAAACCGGCCTCGTCGACCGACACGACGGTCTGGTCGCGGGGGAGGGTGCGCTCCAGCGCATCGCCGCTTCCGTCATCGACGAAGACCACCCTCGCTTCGGCGTTGTCGACGATCCACGCTGCCTCGCTGGCGTGGAGCTTGTGGTTGATCGGCACCACGGCCGCGCCGCAGCACCACGCCGCGTAGAAGAGCTCGAGATATTCCACGCAGTTCGGCATGAACAGCGCGACGCGGTCGCCGGGCTCGACGCCGAAGCGCTGCCGAAGCCCGCCGGCAAGCGCCATGACGCGCGCGGCGAACGCGCGGTAGTCCGCGACGACGTCGGTTCCGTTCAGAAGCGCCGGAGCATCGCCTCTCAGGCTTGCCGTGCGGATGAGCCAATCGGCAAGGTTCATGGCGTCCGCCCGCGGCCCCGGCCTACCGGTTCTTGAAGTCCGGCGCGCGCTTCTCCACGAACGCCGCCATGCCCTCCTTGCGGTCGGCCGTGGCGAAGGCGAGCTGGAAGGCGCGCCGCTCGAAGAGCACGCCTTCCTCGAGCGACAGCTGCTCGGCGCGATTCACCGTCTCCTTGGCGAGCAGCACCGAGGGGAGCGACATGGCGGCGATCGCCTCCGCGGCCTTCATCGCTTCGGCGAGGAGGTCCGCCGCCGGCACGATGCGCGCGACCAGCCCGGCG
Source organism: uncultured Propylenella sp. (assembly GCA_964566475.1). Taxonomy (GTDB): domain Bacteria; phylum Pseudomonadota; class Alphaproteobacteria; order Rhizobiales; family Afifellaceae; genus DASWJZ01. The sequence goes on from CAZMJQ010000126.1 coordinate 4,235, forward strand.
CGCTCCGCCTCCTCGGCGTCCATCATGCGGCCCGTCAGGATCATTTCCATGGCTTTCGCCTTCCCCACGGCGCGCGTCAGCCGCTGCGTGCCGCCGATGCCGGGGATGACGCCGAGCTTGATCTCCGGCTGCCCGAACTTCGCGTTGTCCGCCGCGATGATGAAATCGCACATCATGGCGATCTCGCATCCGCCGCCGAGCGCGTAGCCGGCGACCGCCGCGATGATGGGCTTCCTCACCGAGGACATACGCTCCCATCCGGAGAACCAGTCCTTAAGGAGGATGTCGGGATAGTCGAGGTCGTGCATCTCCTTGATGTCGGCGCCGGCGGCGAACGCCTTCTCCGAGCCGGTGAGCACGATGCAGCCGATCGCTTCGTCTGCGTCGAAGGCCGCGAGCGCCGCGGTGATCTCCGTCATCACGGTCGTGTTGAGGGCGTTCAGCGCCTTCGGCCGGTTCAGCGTGACGAGGCCGACCTTGCCGCGCGTTTCCGTCAGGATCGTCTCGTAGTCAGCCATCACTCTTTCCCTTCACGCCGGCCGGGTCGCGCAGCCATTCGATGATGCCGGAGAAGTCGCGCCCTCCGAAGCCTGCCGCGTCGAAGACCTCGTAGATGCGCGCCGCGGCCGCGCCGAGCGGCGTGGCGGCGGAGCCGCTTTCCGCCGCCGCCTGCGCCAGCTTCAGGTCCTTCAGCATCAGCGCGGAGGAGAAGCCGGGCTTGTAGTCGCGATTGGCGGGACTCGTCGGCACAGGTCCGGGCACGGGGCAGTATGTCGTGAGCGACCAGCACTGTCCCGACGACGTCGACGCTACGTCGAACAGCGCCTGGTGCGAGAGGCCGAGCGTTTCCGCCAGCACGAACGCCTCCGACACGCCGATCATCGAGATGCCGAGGATCATGTTGTTGCAGATCTTCGCCGCCTGGCCGGAGCCGGCAGGACCGCAATGCACGATCTTCCTGCCCATGATCTCCAGCAACGGCTTTCCGCGCTCGAACGCCTCGACCTCGCCGCCCACCATGAAGGTGAGGCTTGCGGCCTCGGCCCCCGCTACGCCGCCGGAGACCGGCGCGTCGAGCGAAGGCAGACCGGCCTCCGCCGCCGCGGCGTGAAAGCGGCGCGCGGCGTCCACCTCGATGGTCGAGCTGTCGATGAGGAGCGTGCCGGGCCTGACCGCGGAGAGGATGCCGTCCTCGCCCGTGTAGACCCCAAGCACGTGCTCTCCGGCCGGCAGCATCGTGATGACCACTTCGCGGTCCGACGCTGCTTCTCGCGCGCTTTCCGCGATCGTCACGCCGCTCGCGGCAGCGGCCGCGCGCGCC
>CAZMJQ010000127.1:0-2522 GCA_964566475.1 uncultured Propylenella sp.
CGCCGGGAGCGACAGCGCCGCCGAGGCCGAGCCGGACGCGCCGGCGGCCGAGGAAGCCGCCACGGCGCCCCAGGAGGGGGAGGAGGCCCCGCCCGCAGCCGAGGCGCCGGAGGGGGCGGAGCCGGCGCCCACCCCCGCCGAGGCTGCACCTGAGGCGCCCGCCGCCGCCAGACCCACCCCCCGCGCCGGAACCAAGCAGGCGCAGATGATCGCGATGCTCAAGCGCCCCGAAGGCGCCACCGTCGAGCAGATCGCCGAAGCGACCGGAGTAGAGTGGAGACGAAGCGCCTTGCCGTCTTACGGCGACAGGTTTCTTCGTCCCCCTCTCCGAACCGGACGTGCGAGTTTCCCCGCATCCGGCTCTCCATGCTCAGCCCACGGCTGAGGGTGCGCCAAAGTGGCGGTTCAGGGCGTTCAGGGTAATCCGGACCGTCCGCGAATCCATACGGAGTCGGGGAATGCCCGCGTCCCATGGGCCCGGGAAGTTGGTGCCTCGATCAGGGTAAGGCGTGGTTCCGCCGTCACGGAAGGTCGCCATCGTACGGGCGCCTTCCCCCCAGACGCGTGCGCCCGTCGGGGTCAACCGACGGTACCGGCGGCGCAGCGCGTGCGTGCCGGTCCCGTGGTGCTTCTTGCGCAACCACCGAAAGACGCGATGCCACAGCCACCAATCCAGCGTCGTGAAGTCCTTCGCGGCGCCGACGGCGTGGCGGAAGTAGGTCCGCCAGCCGCGGATCAGCGGGTTCAGTTCCTTGAGAAGGCTTTCCAGGCTGCGATGGATTTGCGACCTGGCCGTCATCACCTTGATCCGGGTCCGCAGCGCTTTCAACTTCGGTTTCGGGATGTACGGTTTGCCGACGAGATTTCGGTTCTTCGCCGATCTCTCGCTGACGAGCCGGTATCCGAGGAAGTCGAAGCCTCTGGTCACCGGGGTGATCAGGGTCTTCTCCTGCGACAGCTCCATCTTGAGCTGCGCTTTCAGGAACGTGGTGAGCGCGCCTTTCTCCTTTGATGCATCCTCGTGCGTTTCAGCGACCAGGATGACGAAGTCATCCGCGTAGCGGACCATGTAGAAGGCAGGCTTGCCTCGTGCACGGTCGCGCCGGCGGTTGTCCCGCGCCTTCCCGTCGCTGTTACGCTCGTGGTCCGGCGTCCACCGGCGATACCGCTCGTCCAGCGCCGTAAGATAGACGTTGGCGAGCAGCGGCGAGATGATGCCGCCTTGCGGCGTTCCCGTCACCGGATTGCGGACCCGCCCTTCGGCCAGGATGCCTGCTCGTAGGAACCGCCGGATCAGGCGCAGGACCTTGCGGTCCCCAATCCTGAGCCGGAGGCGCTCGAGCAGGACATGATGGTCGATGGCCTCGAAGCAGCCTTTGATGTCGCCTTCGATCGCGAAGACGAACCGGGACGGTCCGTTGGAGGAAGGGTGCAGCAAGCGCCCCAACCTCGCTACGGCATCGTGGGTGCATCGGCCAGGCCGGAACCCGTACGAAGTCGGGTAGAAATCCGCTTCGAAGATGGGTTCCAGGATGAGCTTCAGGGCCATCTGAACGAGGCGATCTTTGAGCGTCGGGATTCCGAGCGGCCGCATCTGGCCTGGCTTTCCGGGTTTCGGGATCAGCCGTTGACGGACCGGTTGCGGGCGGTAGGTGCCGTCTCGGAGTTCCTCCCTCACGTGCCCGAGGTAGTCTGAGTAGCCTCCGGGCTGCTCTTCGATCATGCGCCGCGTCACGCCGTCGGTGCCGGGCGTGTTGCTGCCCTGGTTACGGGCCAGCCGTTGCCAGGCGATCTCCAGCGTTGCGCGGTCGCATACCAGGTTGAACAAGTCGGCGAAGACCTTGTACCGGTCGCCGCGACTCCACCGATAGAGCTTGCCTTGCATGTCGAGTATGGCCTCGGTATTCACCTCGGCAGACCTTGGTCTTTCTCCTGCGTGTCAGCTCTATCCACTGTCCTCCTTCGCCATGTGAGCGGCTTTCCCGCTCTCGGACTACTACGAGGACTCCGTCCCGTAACGCTGCGATCGCCGGTCGCCTCGGCCATCCCATGGGGAAGCAGCGATACGGTTCCCAGGTTCCGTGCGATGATCCCTCGACCGCCGTAGAGCCCGACTATATCCCGTGAGGAGTCCGGCACGGTGCCACCGTAACTCGGCATCCGTGCTGACCGTCGCGGCCCCCGGCGCCCAACTGCCAAAAGGGCGCCAGCGCTCCTCGGACCCTTCCGGGTCCCACCGCCCACCTCCGATATTGGCGATGCGTAGTGTTCTACCGGGACGTCATCCATCGGTTCGGTTGCCCTGCTCCTAGCGGTCTCGCTCGCCGGACGGATTAGCGGCTCGGAGGTGCCGCCTGCTCCGGCTTTGGATGGGTCTGCTTACTTGGCTTCCTGCAGGCACTCAGGTCACCTCACCATCCTGCTTGTCCTCCCCTGTTACGGCAGGTTAGGTGCGGGGTCTTCCACCCCGCGGGTCATCGCCAGATACGACAGGTCGCCACCCTGTCTCCTGGCGCACTGGC
>CAZMJQ010000128.1:0-4548 GCA_964566475.1 uncultured Propylenella sp.
TCGTCGGCGGTCGTGCCGCGGAGGAAGCACACGTCGACGTGGAAGGGCCGGTAGAACATCCATTCCTTCCCGGCCAGTTCGACGATTTCCACCAGGTCCTCCTTTGCGCTCGGCGATTGCTTGCCGCCGCCGATGCGGGGATCGGCGAAGGTGTGGAGACCGGCGCGGGTGACGAGGCCGGGGCGGCCTGCGGCCATCTCGCGCATGAGCTGCGAGAGCGCGCCCTGCGGCAGCGTGTAGGCCTCTATCTCGCCCTTGATCGCCAGCGCCTCGAGCGGCGGAGAATCCACGAGCGTGCCGGTGACGATCCGCTTCAGCATCCCGCGATGCGCGAAGCGGGAGACGCCCTGCGTCGCCTCGTCGCCGATGCCGACGGGATGCACGGACGTGATCGCCTTCGGCGAGCCCTCCTCCAGGTAGCGCCGCTCGAGCGCAACGATCAGGGACTCGGCGATGGAGTGCCCGCCGCCGGAACCGCCGATGAGGACCGTGTCGCCGTCATGGACCAGTCGGGCCACGTCGGCCGCACTGACTACCCGCATGTGCCTTCCCTGCCGTTAGAAGAAATAGGTCTGGGCCCCATCGACGCAGAGCGCCTGCCCCGACACGAAGCGCCCGCCATCCGACGCCAGAAAGACGCACATCGCCGCCTGATCTGCCGGCTCGGCCACCCGCCCGAGCGGAATGCCGGTCCGCCATTGCTCGATGCTGCCCTTGACGATGCCGTCGAGGCGCGAGGGGTCGCCCTTGGCCTGGACGTCGACCAGCATCGTGGTCGCCGTGGAACCTGGGCAGAGCGCGTTGACCGCGATCCCGTACTGACCGAGCTCCAGCGCCATGCAGCGCACGAGCTGTATGACCGCCGCCTTCGACGAGGAGTAAGCCGTATTGTTCAGGCGCGGTACCCGGGCGGCGTTCGAGGCGATCAGGACGATACGTCCGCCGTTCCCGTTGGCCACCATGTGGCGCGCCACCGCCTGGGCGACATGGAACGCGCCGTCCGTGTTCACGGCATAGCTTCGCGACCAGTCGTCGAAATCCACATCGAGAAACGCGCCGGTCCGCAGGATCGCCGCCGCGTTGACCGCCGCGTGGATGGCGCCGTGCGCCCCGGCGACATCCGAGACGAGCCGGTCCACCGACGGGCGATCGGTGACGTCGACGGCATGGGCCGTATGCCCCGCGCCCGGCAGCCGGCCGGTCAGGGACATGATATCCGTCGATTCCAGGTCGGCGATCGCAACGCGCGCCCCGGCCGCCGCCATCGCCTCGGCCGTGGCGAAGCCGATGCCGCCGGCGCTGCCTGCTCCGACGACCAGCACGCTACGGCCGGAAAGCTCCTGTGTGGAAAGGGCCGTCATGTCTCTTTACCTCGGCACGGGCGGTTCACGTTCACAGCACCTTCTGGATGTGGTTCGCGACGACCACCGTTTCGCCGCGCTGGTTGGTCACCTTTACGTCCGCGATGGTCCGGCTCTTCTCTATGTCGGTCGCGGCGACGGTGTAGGTGACGGTGATGGTGTCGCCGATCTTCACCGGCTTGACGATGCGGATGCGGTCGTAGCCGAGCGAGACCAGCGGCCGGCCGAAGCCCTGATGAATCAGCGTCGACGCCGTCGATACGTAACCGAGGATCAGCGCGCCATGGGCGATCCGGCCGCCGTACTCGGTCTTCTTCGCATATTCCTCGTCGATGTGGATCGGGTCGAAATCGCCGGTTATTCCCGCGAATAGGCTCACGTCGGATTCGGAAACCGTCTTGGAGAACGTCACCGACTTGCCGACTGGGAAGGTCCTGATGGAATCTTCCATGGATCGTCCTCCTCACCACCAGTTGCTGCCGGCGGTCCAGCCGCCGTCGACGCCCACCGTCTGCCCGGTCATGAACCGGGCGGCGGGCGAGGCCAGGAAGAGCACGACATCCGCGATCTCTTCGGGCGTGCCGATGCGGCCGAGGGCCGTGTGCTGCATCGCCGCGGCGGCGCGCTCGGGGAACTGGTTCATGTAGGCTTCCGTCAGCGGCGTCCTGATGATGCCGGGAGCGACTGCGTTGACGGTGATGCCGAGCGGTCCCCACTCCATCGCGGCGCTGCGGACGAAGCCGGTAAGGCCGGCCTTGGTGGCGGTGTAGACGCCGCGAAGCACCGTGCCGTGCAGTGCGGCGGTCGAGGATGTCGCCACCACCCGGGCCCCGGGCCGCCCGACGATCATCGGCACGAACACCTGCATCGTGGCGATCGCACCGGTGAGGTTGGTACGGATCAGTTCCTCGGCCTGCTCGGTCGTCAGCTCGAGGATCGGCCTGCGGATGTTGATGCCCGCATTGGGAACGACGATATCGAGCGTTGCGCCTTCGCCTTCCAGCGCGGCGCGCACGCGCTCCAGCTCGGGGCGCGACCGCACGTCCGCGACGTGACCGCGCGCGCTGCCGATGCCGGCGCCGGAGATATCCTCGGCGATTGCCGCCGTCTCCGGATTGAGGTCCAGGATCTCCACCGCAGCGCCCGCCCTGACGAAGGCGGAGGCAATCGCCCGGCCTATGCCGCTTGCCCCGCCGGTGACGAGCGCGCGCTTCCCGGTGAAGTCGGCGAAGCTCTGCGCGGGACTGCCCGTCCCCTCCCGGCTTTGCGTATTGCGTTCAGCTTGCACGTGAGGCCCCCTTCGCGCCGGTCGCAGCGGAGGTCCAGCGCGTCGTCCCGCGAGGGATCACGCGGCACGGCAGCGTCACGCGGGAGGACGGCACGGGACTCTCCGGGGCGAGAACCCATTTCGCCGCCATTGCACCGAGATCGTAGGTCGGAATGCGCATCGTCGTGAGATTGAAGAGCTGCGAGTAGCGGTTGTCGTCGACACCGGCGACGGAGACCTGACGGGGAATCTCGATGCCGGCCTGCTGGAGGGTCGTCAGCACTCCGAATGCGGCCTCGTCCGAAGCCGCGATCACCGCGTCCGGCAACGCGTTGCGCAGCATCTGCGCGGCGGCCGCACGCCCCGGCTCGATCCCGAAGCCGCCGGGGAACCGAAGCGAGGGATCGAGGCCGGCCTCAGTCATCGCTTCGATGAAGCCCTCGCTGCGCCGCAGGCTCGTCGACAGCCCGGCGAGCCCTTCGACGAACGCGATCCGGCGGTGACCGAGACCGATCAGGTAGCGGGTCAGGTCGATGGCGACCATCCGATCGTCCACGAAGATCGCGGGCGCGTCGACGTCGCGGTCGGCGAGCATCACGAGCCGCGTCGCGGAGCTGCTCGCCTCCTTGGCAAGCTCGCTGAGCGCCGCGTTCTCCGGCGAATCCGGGAAGCCGCCGCCGGCGATGATGATGCCGGCGGCGTTGTGTTCCAGCAGCAGCCGGAAATAGGCGTTCTCGGCGGCCGGGCTGCGGTCGGTGTTGCAGACGATCGTGAGGATGTCGCGCCGGCTCGCCTGGTCCTCCACGCCGCGCGCAATCTCGGCGAAGTAATCGTCGGTAATGTCACCGACGATCACTCCGATCGTGTTGGTCATCTTGCGGACCAGGGCGCGCGCGATGGCGTTCGGCTTGTAGCCGAGGTCGGCCGCGGCCTGCATGACGCGCGTCCGGGTTTCCTGCGCCACGGGATACGAGGCGCCGCTCACGACCCGCGAGACGGTCGCAAGCGAGACGCCGGCGCGCTCCGCCACGTCGGCGAGCAAAGCCTTACCGCCCAGCTTGGTATGTATGCCCTTCGACATTCGCCCTCGTTTCCGGTCTCCGCCCTTTGTCTAACCTGGCGGACAGTTGTTCCCCGCGCGCCTCATCTCGCCCGACCATGGGCTCAGGCGAGTAGCTGGCGCGCAATGATGAGCCTCTGGATCTGGTTGGTTCCCTCGAAGATCTGGGTGATGCGCGCATCGCGGTAGAGCCGCTCCACCTCGAAGCCGCGGATGTATCCGCTACCGCCGAATATCTGCAGCGCGTCGGATGTGCGGGCGACGGCGGCGTCGCTGGCGAAGCACTTGGCGATGGAGCAGCGCATCGTCGCGCCGTCGCCGTTGTCCAGCGCGTCGGCCGCCTCGTAGGTCAGTGCGCGGGCCGCGTGCAGGTCCTTGGCGATGTCGGCGAGAAGAAACTGCACGCCCTGGAACTCGGCGATCGGCTGGCCGAACTGGCGCCGGACCTTCGCCTGGGCGACCGCGGCGTCGAGGGCCGCCTGCAGGATACCGACGCACATGCCTGCAATGCCCACCCGTCCCCGGTCGAGGACGCTCATCATCATGTGGAAGCCGCGATTCTCCTCGCCGAGCAGGGCGTCGGGGAAAAGCTCCACCCCTTCGAAGGCGATCGGTCCGACCTGGGAGGAGCGCTGGCCCATCTTGTGCTCGCGCCGCCCGTTGACGACCCCTGGCAGATCGCGGTCGACCAGGAAGATGCTCATGCCGCGCCGTCCCCGCTCCCGGTCGGTGATTGCGAGGATGACTGCGAAGTCGAAGTTGGGACCGTTATGGATCCAGATCTTTTCTCCCGTGACGCGCCAGCCGGAGGGTTGGCGCTCGGCGAGGGTGCGCACGCCGGAGACGTCGGAGCCCGCCTC
>CAZMJQ010000129.1:0-3183 GCA_964566475.1 uncultured Propylenella sp.
ATCGAGCACGTGCTGCCTGGTGATGACGATGTCGATCTCGCGGGCGCCCTCGCCCACGGCGTAGCGGATCTCCTCCAGCCTGAGCGGCAGCGGCATGAGGCCGGCGGGGAAGCCGGTGGCGACCGAAGCGACGGGGATGCCGGAGCCCTCCAGCGCCTTCACGGCGGGCGCGACCATGGTCGGATAGACGCAGACCGCACCGACGGTCGGCTCGTGGTCGAGGCCGAGCGCCTTCACGAGATCGGCGCGCAGCGGGTGCCTGGCCTTGGCGCAGAGCCGCGTCACGCGCGCGGGCGTGTCGTCGCCGGCGAGCGTGGTGAGGTCGATGCAGGTGATCGCCTTCACAAGCCACGCGGCCTGCCACTCCTTCTTGACGCTGCGGCGCGTGGTGAGCGTGGCGGCGCGGCGCTCCACCGCCGAGCGGTTGGCGCGGACGCTCTCGACCCACTCGGTGTGAAGCGGCGTCCCCTCGTTCCGCGCGACGTTCGAGTGCCCTTGCTCGGGCCGGACCTTTGTGGGCTCTTCGGACGAGCGCAGTCTCACAACAGGATCGGACGCCATCGGATCGCTCCCTGAGCCGCCGCCGCGGTGACATTTGCAGGCCGTGCCGGGGGCGGACGGGGAGAGGTTAGCAAAGCTCGGCGCGCCTGCCGATAGCTGCTTTCGACCCGAGCGCATGGTGGAGGGGGCGGCGGCTGGCTCAGTGCCGTGCGGTCGCCCCCTCCACCGCGTTCCGCGGTCCCCCTCCCCCGCGTTGCGGGGGAGGAACCGGGCGCCGCTTGGTCTTGCGAGGCCCTTTCAAGAACGCGCTGGTCCGGAGCGTGGCGCCAAAAACGCGAAACCCCGCCGTGGCCGCGGCGGGGCTTTGCCGTATCTTTTTTTGCAGGACGACTCCCTTGCCCTTTGTTTGTTTCAACTCCGGGGAACGGGATAGGCCGCTGCTGTCTCCTCGTGAAGCGTAGAAATGCCGACCGCGCGTTTCATTATGGTTACCGAAATCCTTAAGCCGCGCCAGCATTTCGTAAAGACTTGGTTAACGCCTGCCTCGTCACCCGCCGTTCCTTCCCGCCGACGCGCGCTCGCGCAGCTCGCTCAGCGTGGCGCGCGTGGAGATGATCTCCGGCTCCATCACGACATGCACGAGCGCCGGCTTGCCCGCTTCGAGCGCCCGCTCGAACGCCGGGGCGAAGTCGGCGGTCTCGCGCACTGTCTCGCCGTGGGCGCCGAAGGCGCGGGCATAGGCGGCGAAGTCCGGGTTGGTGAGCGCCGTGCCGTAGGGACGGCCGGGATAGCTCAGCTCCTGGTGCATGCGGATGGTGCCGTACATGCCGTTGTCGAGGACCAGCGTGACGACGTTCAGCCCATACTGCACGGCGGTCGCCAGCTCCTGCCCGGTCATGAGGAAGCAGCCGTCGCCGGCGAAGCACACGACATCGCGCTCCGGGTGCACGACCTTGGCGGCGATGGCGGCGGGGAAGCCGTAGCCCATGGCTCCGCTCACCGGGCCGAGCTGGGTCGGGTAGCCGCGGTAGAGATAATGGCGCATGCACCAGCCGGTGTAGTTTCCGGCGCCGTTGGCGACGATCGCGTCGGGGCCGAGGCGCTCGCGGACGGTCGCCATCACCGCGTCGAAATCGATCCGCCCGGGAAAGCCGCGCACGGCGAGCTGCGCCTCGAAGTCGCGCCGCGCCTCCTCCGCCCACGCCTTCCACGGCGGCGCGGAGTCCGGCTTCAGCATCCGGGCCGCGGCGAGGAACGGACCGACGGCCGCGTTGACCGGCAGCGTCGCGGCGAAGACGCGACCCAGCTCCTCCGCGCCGGGATGCACGTGCACGAGCTTCTGCTCCGGCACCGGCGAGCGGACGAGCGCGTATCCCGAGGTGGTGATTTCGCCGAGCCGCTCGCCGATCGCGACAATGAGGTCAGCATCGCGCACGCGCTGCGCGAGCTCAGGCGACACCGACGTACCGAGCTCGCCGACATAGAGCGGGTGCGTGTTGTCCATCCGGTCCTGACAGCGGAAGCCGGCGGCGACGGGCAGGCCGAACGCCTCGGCGAAGGCGGCGAGGTCCGACCGCGTCTTCGCCGACCAGCCGCTGCCGCCGACGATGGCGAGCGGCCGTTCGGCGGTTGCGAGCAGGTCGGCCAGAGCCGCCATCTCGCCGCCGCCCGGCGCGGGCTCCGCGAGCGGCTGCGGCGGAACGTCCTCCGTCTCGGCGAGCTCGGTCAGCACGTCCTCGGGGAAGACCAGCGCCACCGGCCCGCGGCGGCCGGACATGGCGATGGCGTAGGCGCGCGCCACGTATTCGGGGATGCGGGCGGGGTCCTCCACCTGGTCGACCCACTTGGTGACCTCGCCCAGCATGCGGCGGAACTCGATCTCCTGGAACGCCTCGCGGCCCAGCATGTCGCGGCCGACCTGGCCGATGAGGAGCAACATGGGCGTGGAATCCTGCCGCGCCGTGTGGAGGCCGATAAGCGCGTTGGCGACGCCCGGGCCACGCGTGACGAAGCAGAGGCCCGGCCGCCCGGTCAGCTTGCCGTAGGCCTCCGCCATGTTGGTGGCGCCGCCCTCCTGGCGGCAGACGACGAGCCGCACGCGGTCCTCCACCTCGCGCAGCGCCTCGATGGCGCCGAGGAAGCTCTCGCCCGACACGGAGAAGACCACCTCCGCGCCGTGCCGGATGAGGTTGTCGATCAGGATGCGTCCGCCGGTTCGCTGAGCCATGTCACCTCGCGTGAATGAGCGGGCCCTCCTTACGCGATGCGCGGGCCGGCCGGCTAGTGACCGTTGCCGCAGGGAAGGCACCTGTGGGTTGGCACGGTCTTCACCTCCCCCTTGCGGGGAGGTCGAAGCCTGCGGAGCGAAGCGGAGCAGGGTTCGGGTGGGGGTCCGGGCGCCGCGACTCGACGACCCCCACCCGAAATTCGTGCGCATCGCGCGTCCCGCGCGACGCTTCGAATTTCGACCTCCCCGCAAGGGGGAGGTGAAGGACCGTGCCACATCGGCCGTGACGGACCATGCCGCATTGCGCCTGCGCTCGCCGGTGGCTAGTCATCCCTCCGGGCGAGGAGCGGGAATGGCCATCAACACAGTATCGGAGGCGATCGCGGCGATCGCGGCGGGGGAGCTTGTCGTGGTCGTCGACGACGACGACCGCGAGAACGAGGGCGACCTCATCA